>JAYTVX010000110.1:0-2889 GCA_043743775.1 Bacteroidales bacterium
CTTACAATTCAAACAACTGTTAAGTATGTTTGGATTACTCTTAAAGCGGATAACAAGGGTGAGGGTGGAATCTTAGCGCTCTTTGCACTGCTCCGAAAGAAAAGGAGGTTTGTATATATCATTGCAATGATTGGTGCTGCTACTCTTCTTGCTGATGGTGTGATTACTCCATCCATTACGGTTGTTTCCGCAGTTGAAGGTTTGAATATATTAAATCCACATATTTCTGTGATCCCCATTGTTTTGGTAATTCTCACTTTTATATTCTTATTTCAGCAATTTGGGACTGAATTTATCGGAAAATCATTTGGCCCGATCATGGTAATATGGTTTTCAACTCTCGCGGTCCTCGGATTTAGCCAGCTGATTTTTTACCCTAAAATACTCTCAGCATTTAATCCATACTATGCAGTTAAATTACTTATCGAACACCCTGGGGGGATTTTAATACTCGGTGCAGTATTCCTTTGTACCACTGGAGCGGAAGCAATGTACTCCGATTTAGGACATTGTGGAGTAAAAAATATTCGAATTAGCTGGATTTTTGTTAAAGCATCTTTGATTTTAAACTACTTAGGGCAGGGTGCTTGGGTGATCATGAATAGTGATAAACAATCATTACCTAACCCTTTCTTTGCAATCATGCCTCAATGGTTCCTACTTCCTGGGGTTTTACTTGCAACGGCAGCTGCTATTATTGCTAGTCAGGCTTTAATTTCAGGTTCTTACACGATAGTTAGCGAGGCGATTACGTTAAATTTATGGCCTAAGGTTAAACTGAAATATCCAAGTCGATTAAAGGGTCAAATGTATGTACCTAGTGTAAACTGGTTACTATTCTTTGCTTGTTCGTTTGTGGTCATTTTCTTCCAAACCTCGTCCAACATGGAGGCGGCTTATGGTTTATCTATAACGCTTACCATGATTATGACAAGTATACTAATGCTTGGTTATCTTCAGCTCAAAAGGGTGTCTATACCTCTAATTGTACTCTTTGTAATAACCTATGCTAGTATTGAGGGGACATTCCTGTACGCCAACCTTCATAAGTTTAGTCGGGGTGGGTGGTTTACCTTGATGTTAGCTGGAGTAATCTTTTTTGTAATGTTTATCTGGAATCGCGGACGTTTAACTAAAAAACAATTCACCCAATTTTATCCTATTTCAGATTTTGCCGATCTATTTAAGGACATTCAAAAGGATAACACGCTACCTCGCTATGCAACTAATTTAGTCTATATAACCCGTGCCGAGCAGTCTACAGATGTTGAACGTAAAGTTATTTACTCAATATTTAACAAGCAACCAAAACGTGCGGAACGCTACTGGTTTTTACATATTAATATCACTGACGAACCTTATACAAAGGAGTATAAGGTAAGGCAATTGATACCAGATGTGCTATACCGTATCGATTTTAATATTGGTTTTAAAATTAATCCTAGGATTAATAGATTTTTCAACCATGTTATTTCCGATTTAGTGAAAAGCGGTGAGATTGATATTACCAGTAAGTACTACTCACTATCAAAACACAATGTTCCCAGCGATTTTCGCTTTATCATCATAGACCGCGTACTGACCGTAGATACTGAACTCTCTTCGATTGATAGGTTTGTTATGAACGCTTATGACGTGGTTAAGAAATTCTCGCAGAGTAGTGTTAATGCATATGGTCTCGATACCTCAAACGTTATGATTGAACAGGTACCTCTAGGTATTGTTCCTTTATCCGAGAATGGATTTAAGCGATTGTAATCTATTTTATGGTAATAAAAACCAAAAGGGAGGGCTCATAGGCCCTCCCTTTCTTATTTTACTATCTTATGATATTTTATATGTCAATTAAATCAGTGAGACTTTAATTTTGTGACACAAAATTATTTAGTCGAACTGATCCCGAGCGTAGCCGAGGGATCACTAGGGTGATATTGCCTTCGGGGAACTCGTAAACTCGGCTTTCCTCAGTTTTGCTGAAATTGATAAATATTTTCAAACATTACCTCGACTGCTCGACTGCGAGGTAATGTATTAATTTAATTTTCTTTAATAAATATGAAATGTTCTGTAACGAAGTTGTTATTTGAACCGTCTATTAATCTATATAATCAAACTTATAATTATGATAAAAAATATACTAAAACACAGCTTGCGATCTTTAAACAGACAAAAAGGATACGTCTTTATTAATATCATAGGATTATCAATTGGTATTGCCTGTAGCTTACTAATTATTCTTTTTATCACTCACGAGCTTAGCTACGATAAGTTTAACGAGAAGAAGGCTAGAATCTACCAAGTCGTTCTTAACGGAAAAATTGGTGGACAGGAGATGACCGTATCGAGCACTTGCTCACCTATTGGACCAACGATGCTAAAGGAATTTCCCGAGGTAGAAGAATTCAATAGGATAGATATTGGGGGTGAAACAATTATTAAAGATAAAGAGCAAAGCTTCACTGAAAAAGCGTTTATTCTTTCTGATTCTTCATTCTTTAATATTTTCTCGGTTAAGCTCATTCTCGGAGATAAAAGAACCGCTTTGAATACCCCTCATAAACTGGTTTTATCGAAATCAACAGCAAATAAGATATTCGGTAATAATAACCCAATTGGTAAAACGCTAAAGGTTGGTACAGATAGCGTTCTTTATAGCGTTTCTGGGGTTATGGAAGATATTCCGAAAACTTCGCACTTTGATGCAAATATCATTGGATCGTTTGTTACTAGTGACAGGGCGAATGACAATGAGTGGATGTCCAATAGCTTTGAAACCTATATTCTACTCAAACCAAATACGAATCCTAATCTAATCGATGAAAAGATTGTTGGGCTAATAAAAAAGTACGTGGGCCCTGATGTTCAGAAATATTTAGGGATATCCCTCGA
>JAYTVX010000111.1:0-4833 GCA_043743775.1 Bacteroidales bacterium
TCCTAGCAATCTTGTATTCCTACTCGATGTTTCTGGCTCTATGGAAGATCCTAACAAACTCCCATTAATTAAAAGGTCATTCAAATACTTAGTTGAAAACTTAAGATCCGTTGATAAGGTTGCAATAGTTGTTTACGCTGGTGCAGCAGGTGTTGTCCTTGAATCGACCCCAGGGAATATGAAAGAAACGATCATCTCATCGATTGATAAACTTCAGGCCGGAGGTTCAACTGCAGGTGGCGAGGGCATTAATCTTGCCTATGCGATTGCAAAGCAAAACTTTATACGAGACGGAAACAACCGAGTAATCCTTGCTACCGATGGTGATTTCAACATTGGTGCTAGTAGCGATGCAGAAATGGTAAGATTGATTGAAGAGAAGAGGAAAGATGGAATATTCCTATCAATTCTAGGTGTAGGTATGGGCAACTACAAGGACTCTAAGATGGAGAAAATCGCCGATGCGGGGAATGGGAATTACTCATACATCGATAATCTCCTTGAAGCGAAGAAAGTATTTGGAACTGAACTTTGGGGAACCCTTTACACCATTGCAAAGGATGTTAAAATTCAAATCGAGTTCAACCCGAATAAAGTTAAAGCATACAGATTGATTGGCTACGAAAACAGATTACTTAACAAGGAAGACTTCAACGATGACAAAAAGGATGCTGGTGATATCGGATGTGGTCATACCGTTACTGCACTTTATGAAATTATACCTGCCGATTCTGAAGAGAATATATCCAGTGTAGATCCCCTCGAATACCAAAAGCAATCGGTTGTTTCGGATAGCAAGAATATAATGACCGTAAAGATTCGCTACAAAAAACCCGATGGCGACACCAGCCTTTTAATCACCGAGAGGGTTAGCCAGGATCAACTTAATGCTACCAATAATATTCGGTTTGCATCATCGGTAGCAGAGTTCGGAATGATACTGAGAGAATCTGAATATAAGGGCACTGCTTCATTTACGACTGCCTATAAAAGAGCAAAAGCATCAGCAGGAAATGATCAATACGGTTACCGTGCAGATTTTATTAAGATGATTGAGCTAAGTGAAATGCTTTATAAGTAAACAAGTTAATAAGCATACAAACTAAAGCGTTAGAGAAATTTTCTTTAACGCTTTATTAGTTTTGCATATACTTAATATACAATATATTAAAACTTATTTACTATATTTATAAAACATTTACTATGTTTATAGTAGATAATTTAATACAACTACTATATTTGTAGTAGACAAACTTTAGTTCAATGAAACAGCTAACAAAAGCAGAAGAGCAGGTGATGCAAATCCTTTGGGACATTAAAGAGGGTATTGTAAAAGATGTTGTTGATAACTTCAACAAACCAAAGCCTGCTTACACAACCGTTGCAACAGTTTTTAAAGTTTTAGAGAATAAAGGTTTTGTAACCAAAAGAAAAATTGGGAACACCCATTTGTACAAACCACTCGTTAGCAAAGAGGATTATACCAAAATCCAATTCTCGAGCCTACTCAAGAATTATTTCAACGGATCATTTCCTAAGATGGCAACATTTTTTGCTCGCGAAAATAATCTTAGCATCAGCGAACTCGAGGAGATGATGAGGATTACCGAAGATGAACTTAAAAAAGATTCACTTTAACATTTACAGTCATGAATGAGTTTATTCTTTACTTGCTAAAAGTTTCGCTCGGAATTATCGTTTTCTATATAGTCTACTGGGCTACTTTAAGAAAAGAGACCCTCTTTAAGGCAAACCGATTATTCCTAGTTTCTAGCCTGATAATATCTTTAGTTTTACCTTTTATAGGGTTTACATATACGACTCATATTTCGAGTAGTGAAACAGGAAATGTTTTCGTTGAACTGAATAAAAACATTCATTCATTATCCGGCTATCAAACCCCAGCTGATAAATCAAATTCAGGGTTTAGTTGGCAAAATGTTCTTCTAATAATTTACCTGACTGGATTTGTCATATTCACTGCAAGGCTGATTTGGCAATGTGCTGATTTGGCGGTTATAGCCATCAAAAATAGCATTCGTAAGGTCAATGGGTTAAAAGTAGTTGAGAATAATAAGTACGGCTTACCTTTTTCATTCTTCAGTCTAGTCTTTATAAATCCAAATTTTCACACCGGAACCGATTTAACAAATATACTTGCTCACGAAAAAGTGCACATTCGCGAGAATCATTGGTTCGATCTTTTTATTATTGAACTGTTTACAGCTGTTTTTTGGTTTAACCCATTTGTTTGGTTATTTGAGCGCTCAATCAAACAAAATCACGAGTATTTGGCCGACGAAGGAGTTCTTGCGCAGGGGCTCAGCGTTGGCCAATACCAAGCAATTCTTCTTAATCAACTAATGGGGATGCAGATTATTGGAATCACCAATAACCTGAACTATTCCCTAAACAAAAAACGTATGAAAATGATGACAAAGATGAAAACACCTAGAATCAGGGCTTATAAAATGTTATGGGCTCTACCAGCAACTGCGCTTATACTTTTAGCCTTTGCGAAACCTGCTTATGAAGTTGCTCCAAAAAACAATACAAATGATGCTGAATCAGCTATCCAAGAAGTGCGAGATATAAATGTACAAGGAAAGGTTGTTAACGAAAAAGGTATGCCATTGGAAGGTGCTTCTATAATAATTGGAGGAACTACGATCGGAACTGTTTCTGATAAAAACGGCTCTTTTTCTATTAACTTATCTAAAACCGACAAACTTTACATTTCATATATTGGATATGTGACTCTAATTGACGATATCACTCTTATTGAAAAAAACGATAAGATTAATGGTATCTACAAACCAATATTCAATATGAAAGTTGGTGTAATTGAACTTGAGATTAATCAGATGTTAAAAGAAAAACCTCAACCAGATGTAAAGGAAGAATCTACTAGCACCAGCAAAACTTCAGAAGAAGAAGAATTATTTGTGATAGTTGAACAACGTCCCGAATATCCAGGTGGAATGTACGCTCTTGCACAAGAAATCAAAGAAAAAACGAGCAAACTTAAGTTGTCAGGTAAAATTGAAATTAACTTTACAGTAAATGAGAAAGGGATTAACACTGATATATATATCCTAGGGAAAGACGTTAAAAATGTCGAAGAAGATTTAGTCAAATTTTTCTTAGAACGTAAAAAATGGAGTCCGGGAAAGCAAAGAGACAAAGCAGTACCAGTAAGTTATAAAATAATCTTTAACAAGTAATTAAAAAAACCTGTCAGGTCCTTGAAGATCTGACAGGTTTTATATTAAATATTAGCAAGATAAGAATATGAAAACAACAATATTATTATTAGGTTTTATAATTTCCACAGCATCTTTAGCTGGACAGAATAATCCTCAGAAATACTCTGACCTAATTAGAAAAGCAGATTCACTTTACAATGCAAAAGAATATAAGAACTCGGCATTTACTTTCTCCAATGCATTTAAAGCAAACAACTGGAAAGCAACAATTAATGAACGTTACAATGCTGCTTGTTCATGGGCTTTAGCAAACTATTTAGATAGTGCATTCTACAATTTAAAGTATATTACAACTTTAATGAATTATGCCAATTATGGACATATCAAGTCAGATCCGGATTTCAAATCTTTGTACAACGACACACGATGGAAATCATTACTTGAGGCAATTAAGGCAAATAAAGTCAAAACGTATCCTAACCAAAGCCTAATAGCAGTGAATGGATTCAATGTTGATATATCCATTGCCGGTTTAGCAAATAATCAAATTGATAAACCTGTTATTGTCTTTGAAAATGGAATAGCTAGCACCTACAATAGCTGGGAAACAGTTGTTAATGAGGTTTCTAAAACACATGTAACGCTTAACTATAATCGACCAAGAGTTGGGGAATCAGAAGACGACAGCCTACCACCAACAACTGAACATATCGTTAATAATTTGAGAGAAATGCTGCTGGCTAAGGGGCTTAAACCCCCATATCTCTTGGTGGGTCACTCCTTTGGCGGGAGCTACATTCGCAGTTTTGCCTCATACTATCCCAATGAAGTTGCCGGTCTCATATTTGTCGATCCGAATGATTTCACCCAAAAGGGGAAGGATGGTGACCTACCATACCTCGAAATTGGACTAACCCAGCACCAAATTGATTCTCTGTTTGGGAAATCTTATACGGAGTTCACTAAAATATTTTATGATGAGATGCCAAGATTTTATGTTGAGGAGGCAAAAATATTAAAACAGTTACTTCAATCAGAATTTAAAGAATGCAACAGGAATCCTTTACCCGATGTACCCGTACATTTTATAATGGCAGGTAGATTTCCTGATGCTTCAGATAGAATACAAACCCTTTATGATGAGGAAAGGATGTTTCGAATTAACAGTAATCTCAAAATGAAACGGTGGCTTACACTTTTATATCCTCTGAAATACGGAAAATTTTTTTACAGTTCGAACTCAGGTCATATAATACAGAACGATGATCCGGATATTATTATTTCAAGTATAAACCTAGCATTGAATGATTATAACAGGATTCAAAAGGAAAAAACTGACAATCGTGACGGGTTAAATATATAATAGGCATTTTAGTCAATCATCTCAAACCCACAGAATTTCTGTAAAACCTTTGGAATTTTAATTCCTTCTGGGGTTTGGTTATTCTCAAGAATCGAGGCAACGATACGAGGTAATGCAAGAGCGCTACCATTTAAAGTATGAGCAATCTGGGTTTTCTTATCTCCCTCCTCTTTAAAACGGAGCATCATGCGGTTAGCCTGAAACGATTCGAAGTTAGATGTTGAGCTAACCTCTAACCATTTATCTTGTCCTGCAGAATAGACC
>JAYTVX010000112.1:0-3217 GCA_043743775.1 Bacteroidales bacterium
AGGCCATGTGGTGAAAAACAACTTCACCAGTGCCGAGCAGATTCGCAGAAATAAATTGGGGGTATAATTCTTAATAACCTGAGTTCGAAATAAGGAATAGTCTAAAAAAGAGCGAGTTGTCCAAAATTTGGCTGGACATCATATTTAATCGCTGGCTTTTTAGGGAGAAAAGAGTATGCCAACAATCCAGAAATAAGATTTGTCAGGAAATTTCCAAAACATCTGTGCCGCGAATGTTCAATTTGACAGATGTTTTTTAATTCATCGTTTATCGTTTCAATAATTGATCTTTTTCGGAGCAAGATCTTGTCATTCATGGACATTAGGCAATTCTTCATATTCCTTTTCAATCCTGTAATGAGTTGTATGCCATCGACAAATAATTGCTCGAAGAGCTTTTGTCCAATATATCCTTTATCGGCAAAGAGTTTTCCAAATACTTTTTCCAGGAAGTTGCTGTCTTTCAACGGTTCCCGATCGTCGACATTTCCTGGGGTGATTACAAAATTCAAAATCTCCCCTTTGTCGTTGATTATCAGATGAAGCTTAAAGCCAAAGAAATAGCCCATCGTTGACTTTCCTCTCTGGGCTATCCCGTCAAAAACCTTATGGTTGAAAATCCTTTTATTGTTACAAACCCTGAGCGTCGTTGCATCCACAATTGATATTCCAGTGCATGAACCCAATCTCATCATATTCAAGAATATAACCATTGGCAAAAGTGCTTTTTGCTGAAGTTCAACAAATCTGTTATATGAAACTGTTTCAGGGAAATCCTTGGTTAGGTGAACTTGTACATATTGTGTGTAGAAGTGTTTTAGATTTCGGTAACCACCCAAATGAAAGGCGATTAATATGGTTATCACCTCCGAATCTGAAAGTTTGCAAGGCTTATTACGGCTCTTTTTAGAATTGTCGACACTAAGCTGTACCCCATCCAGTGTCTTGTAAAAATCTTTACAGAATTCATCTGTAAGAAAGAAAATATCAATTAATTTTGAGTCTATCAACATAAGGGTTGTTATTAAAGGTATATTGCTGTATTTCACCGTCTTAATATACAAACAATCCTTATGTTCTCCAAATATTTTTACTTCATTTTTATATCGAACTTAGTTAATAGAAAAGTATACCGGCGGTCCACTCAAAAATATACCATTTTTAATTAATAAAAAGGCAGTACTCATATGATCTGAGTACCCAAATCACATGAGTACCGGAGCCCGGATTTTTTGCTGCGGATTTTTCATTTTTTTTCATTAATTCTTTCGTTTCTCTTAACCGGTAATATTCGCCATTCATGCTTACCAGAAGTGCCTTGTGGGTCAATCCATCACTACAGCCTTGAAACGGATCACAAAGAAATCTCACTCAATCGGTCAAAACCCATGTTGGTGATTGTAATTGTTGACTTGCGACTTGCACGAAGCCGGGAGATGATTAAAATAGGAGGGAGTCGTACTCAAAAATAAGGGAAGAAAGATAAAGGCAAAACGGCTAATAGCTAATAAAATATGAAAAACGTTCCACTAGTGTTTCGCTTCAGCGAAGGTGTCCTTCATCACTAATGGTCTTCAAAAGGAGTTTGTTATATGCCAAGGGGTTCAAATATTTCCCACAATAAAGGGTATATAGCATATGCCTGCACAAAAGTTAATCTTGTTTTTATTTGGCATTTGACCATTGCTAAAACATAATTGTATTTAACAAGTTAGTCCGGAATATCTAATCAGACAACATCAGATGAGCATTATCAATATTTTTAACTTCTTAGAGTATCCAGAACAAATTTGATAGGCCATAACATTAGATAACAAGATGTAATATTTAAATTTGATCTTTTCTCATTAAAGGTGGGCGTAGGTAAAAAAACGAAAACATTATTTTTGATTATAAGGTACTTATAGAAAAATTATTTCTAAACCCCGGTTATACTTGACAACTTTGGTATTCAAAATCTAAGTACATGACAAAAAATTAAATACATCAATATCAGGTATAAAGCATGAGTTAAGCAACACTGTGGCAATATATGTTAGTCCATGTTTGAAAATGCTTTTAGGCTTATTCCCATGTTTTTTGATATGAATCGGTTTAACGTGTTGGTGTAAATAATCCTCGACCACATAACCCCATGTAAATGCGACCATACCCAATGCAAATAGTTTTCCAATTCTTTCAATATCGGTCAAATGAGTATCTTCAATATTGAACCCATTCGTTTTTAGGGCTCTGAAAGCTGTCTCAATTTGCCATCGTTCTTTGTATATTTCGGTTGCATCCTGTGGATTATTAAACGAGATAACTATCTGCAATTCTGGCTTTCCCTTCTTGTTCTTAACTTTCGATCCTGATAGATAACACAGCTGGTTATTCATATAAACGATGCGGTCACTAACCCTGCAACCTTTTAATGGTAAATTGGCAAATAGCCATGAGGCCTTCACCCACTTGCCATTGGGATTGCAGCACCCAGAAGTTTTCTTTGACACGAATATAATATCGGATTCCATTGCCATTGAGGTGCTTAATCCACTTCTCACCTACAAATTCACGATCAGCAGTCAAACAGCCCAAAGCTTTAATTCCGAAAAGATCGATAAATCGTTCGATCAGCTCGATGCGTTCACTGGTGTTCGAATTACCAGCCTTGGCAACAGATAAAACATCAGAGGGAAAGAAAGCCCCTAGTAAATAACAGCTATCACCAGTACGTTAATATTCGACTCTCCAAACTTCCAATTGGTCCTGTCCATCGCTAAACGAAGGGAGGCTTGTGCGGAAGTAAGCTAAATATCAAACAGGCAGTCACGTCAGTGTTCATCTGGTATTTAGCCATAAACCGCTCTATCCTGCGAAGTGAGGAAGCAGCGACTGCTGCGCTGTTAAAAGCAGTCGATAACTTATCAAAACCAACAGTTTGTACCTTACAGAGGGCGCAAATCAATAAAACAAAGAACTTTACCCTTGCCAAATTCCATTCTGACAGTGAGTGTAACCTAGCCACTAATTCACTACTTTTGGCGTCTACCTTGGATGTCATATTTCTTACTATGAAGTGTAGTAATTTCTTGTAAGATAATGATATTCAGGACATTATTTAATAATTTCACAACGCATTTTGCTGATAATCAAATATTTATATTTTTGTCATGTACTAAGATTCAAAATATTAAATAACCGATGTCGCAATCATTACTGTATTTTAATTATTGTA
>JAYTVX010000113.1:0-14638 GCA_043743775.1 Bacteroidales bacterium
CCCTTTTCGCACCTCTTTTGAAATTTTGACTAAACCTGAATTGATATAGAGTATATGAGATGATCTGGCACTTTGCTTAATGATTGTATCACGCCGAGAATACTCAACTAAATTTGAGTTTAAATCAAGTAAATTTCTTACAAAATCCTTTAATAAAGGATTAAATGAGTTGAGGTTAATAATATCATCATTAATATTCAGAAGTGTATTCTCCATCTTGGAATGGTTTTTTGTAAATTTAAGAAAAATTGAGACTCAAGTTAACTATTCCTCCACTTTTTAAACGATGATCTAAATCATCGTTTAAAAAGCTTAATATTGACATCAACTCTTCCTATGTTAAGAAAACAATCCTAAATTTGGAGTTAATTATAATACATATTGTTTATTATTAATAAAGATATTTGTTAACTCCTATTTAACCCATTCACAAATGGATAATAACAGCTTAAATTCAATTCTCATAGTAGATGATTCTACAACTAATTTGGTATTGCTTGAAGCGATCCTTCAAGAAGAGGGTTATAACACCTATACTGCATTCAATGCTAAAGAGGCTTTTGCGTGTATCGATAAAAATAAACCCGATCTTATCTTACTCGATCTATTAATGCCTCATATTAGCGGTTTTGAAATCCTTGAGAGATTAAAGGCCAACCTTTCGACTTCAGAAATACCAGTTATTGTTGTTTCAGCAGTGAATACGAAGGAAAATATTGAGCTATGCAAGGAGCTAGGTGCAGCCGATTTTTTCTCAAAACCAATTGATATACCTGTTTTCCTTTCGAAACTGAAAGTCTTTATACTATAATTGATTTCTAAAGATTATATTAGGTATAACTTGAATTTTGCTAATTATTCAAAACGAAGATTAAAGTGAGCCTTCATAATTATTTAACGCATAATTATTGATGAAAGACAAAAAAGAAATATTGTTTAATGATATATCTATCAGAGAGATATCGTCTATATTTACGAAGATAGATGAGCAGATAATCGATCTCCATAACTGCTCTTCGGAAGATTTCATGGGCTTGCATACCGATTTCAAGAGGTATTATACCCATTCTAAACAAATTTCGGAAAATGCGAATGAGATCTTCAATTCGTTGTCGGAGGAAAGTAATCGAACCCTTTTTTTGGAATTACAATCTCTTTACAAGGATCTACATCGATTTCAGGTTGAATCTCAACAAAACCGCATCATAATTAATCAGAATTTTAATAATATAACAACATTACTCGAGCAACTTTTTATTCCAATAAAGAATCTTAAGCAGAACCTATCTACCTATAAATTCTTAATCGCAAACATCAATCTTAGCGATTTTGAACTATCGACTCAAGAGCAAAATGATTGGGATAATATTATCAATCAAAATAATAAAATTATCGATGAGTATCGTGATCACTGTTTATTGAGTGAGAAGCATATATTTAACCTAGAAGCTGAAATTGCCCGATCGGTAAAAGGATTCGAAACATATTATAGCAGTAATAGTGACGATCTCGATAATCTGTTAAATAATATCCACTATGGAATTATCTTTTTTGCTGAGAAGCAAGAAGAGGTTAAACGTCAAATCCCTGAGCTGACAACAAAGACCGAAAATAATTCACAAAACATTTCGGATATTATTACAAATCTCCAGTATCAAGATATTATTCGGCAGAAAATCGAACATATTCAGCTAACTCATAATAAAATACTAAGCGAGCTTCAAGGTTTATATAATATAAACAGCTCTGATTCTAGTAAAGAAACTCAACTATTTCAAAAGATTAAGGATATTGCTAGCCTACAAGCAGCAATCCTTGTCAGCGCAAACAAAGAGTATCAACTGGCAATCGAAAAAATCACCAAGAATTTTCTCGAAATTGGTGACGATATGTTTGGGATAACCTCGATATGTAAGAGGTTGAATAATTCTCAGGAGGATACCGATGAGGTTCATTTAACAGGAATGCTCGATAGACTTAATAATTCTGAGCAAATTCTCGCAAATTTTATTGAAAGGAGCACATCATACCATAAGCAGGTTAAAACGGTTACCTTACCGTTACAAAAAACAGTTGAAGGCATTGCTAATCTGTTAGATTCAAACAAAATATACTCAAAATCTACACGAAACCTTATTTCATTATCTACCCAGAATACTATACATGATATAAATCTTAAAACTACTTTAAACCAAATAAATGAAGTATGTGAGGATATTCAACAATTTGAAATTATAATTCAAGAAATATTTTATAAAATTGGAGGTAACGAGAAGGAGTTAATCACCCACATCAATTTTTATAATGATACATTTGGAAAGAATGAATTGGTAAGTAATTCCGCTAAGAAAATCAATACTATTATTATCCAACTTAAGGAAAAGAGTACACGGATAAACTTCCTTCTCGAGAGCAATATTAAGCAAAGTACAATTACTATTGGCGAAATAAAAGAATCGATTAAGCATATTCGCTACTACGATTTATTCGAAAAATCAATTACTAGTATCATCTCAGAATTGAACGAGATCCACTTTAAATTGAAGGGGAAGGTTTACGATGAATCAAAGCGAAGCGAGAACTTAAGCTCACTTAAGGATTTGTATACCATGGAAACGGAACATGAAATCCATAAACGAGTTGCCTCCGAAAAAGAGGATGATATTTTCTCGAGCGATGTTACTTTGGACGAAAAGGAAAAATTAAAAAATTCTGATGAAGTTGAACTTTTTTAGATTAATTTCAGTAAAATGGATAAAAAGGAAAAAATGTTAAATCAAGTAATATCATCAAGCGAAAAGGGAGCAAAAACGGCAACAATTCAGTTGTCTGGAAACTTATCGCTTGAAGAGGTATCGGCTATTAAACTTTTAATGGTTCAAAACCTCGATAAATATCAGGTTTTTCGAATTGTTCTTCAAGATGTCGAAAATATTGACCTTGGTATGGTACAGCTACTTTACTCATTTAAATGGACCGCAGAGCGAAAATCGAAAAAGGTTTACTTTAACTTTTCTTTCCCCGCAGAGCATAAATTACTGCTTGAACATGCTGGTTTTTACGAGTTTGTGAATAATAATCAATAAATAGATCTCATTACTATGGCTAAAACAATTCTTATCGTAGATGACTCTGAAAGTATTCGTGAAGTTGTCAGTTTTACTCTTGAGAATGAAGGTTATAATGTATTAATTGCAGTTGATGGGAAAGATGCCCTTAAGTTTCTGGATGGGAAAACAATCGATCTAATACTAACCGATTTACATATGCCCGAAATGGATGGCATAGAGCTAATTAAGGAGGTTCGGAAGATGCCTACTTATGAGCGTGTCCCAATTCTTTTTCTTACAACTGAATCTCAAGCGACTCGTAAGATGGAAGCTAAGGAGGCAGGTGCTACCGGTTGGATCATTAAACCATTTGCTCCAGCTAAACTAATTGCAGCTTTAAACAAGGTTATAAGGTAAATTGAGATGGATAAATTTAAGGAGAAATTCATCGAGGAAGCCACGGATTTAATCGAGGGTTTAGAGAAAGCACTTTTGCTCCTTGAGCAAAAACCCGACGATGCGGGTTTAATTCAACAAGTATTCCGTGTAATGCATACCCTGAAAGGGAATAGCAGTATGTTCGGATTTGAGCTCATTGATCGATACACACACAACCTTGAAACCGTGTACGATTTAATTCGAGGTAAGAAGCTAAAACTTACCCGGGACGTACTTGATGTGACCTTGGCATCCGTTGATCATTTAAAACTTTTACTCGATGAGAATAATTACAGTGATCCTGACTTTATGACACTGCATAATTCTTTAATCGCTCGTGTATCAAAGTTAATTGATGCCAATACAGTTAATGAAAGAAGAGAAGATTCAAGTCAACAGAACAACGCAAACATTATCCCTAAAGAGGTATTTACCTATTATATCCGCTTTGAACCAGCAAGCGATATTTTTAAAAATGGAACAAATCCTCTTTATTTAATTGATGAAATCCATATCCTTGGTAAAGCGAAAGTGTTTGCTCATCTTAACAGAATCCCTTTACTCAATGAGCTAGATACTAAACAATGCTATACCTACTGGGAGATAATTCTGGTTACAAGTTCCGATGTTCGAGAAATAAACGATGTATTCATATTTGTTGAAGGAGAATCGAAAATTGAGGTTCAACGAATTGCTGAAGAAGATATACTAATTGATGATCATTTTTCAAGCGAGATAACCCGTATTGCTAAAATCCAAAAGGAAATTGGTTTTGCAACTGCAAAGAAAACTGCCGAAGAGGCCAAGAAACTATTCTTTCAGAATAAAGCGGCCACCATTAAACGCGATAAGGTAGGTTTAAAGGATACATTAATTTCAAGCATAAGAGTTTCCTCCGAGAAATTGGATGTCCTTATGAATCTTGTTTCTGAACTGGTAACTACTCAAGCAAGACTATCACTTTTTGCTGAGCAAAATAATATTTCAGAGCTTTCAGGAATTTCTGAGAATGTTCAAAAGCTTACTCGTCAACTCCGCGATACAGCTTTTGGTATTGTCCTAATTCCTATTGAGAATATGCTTACTCGATTCCAGCGATTGGTTCGCGATTTATCAAACGAACTCAATAAGGATGTAATATTTGTAACAGAGGGTGCTGAAACAGAACTCGATAAAACAATTATCGAAAGTTTGTCCGATCCATTAATGCATATTATTCGTAATAGCCTCGATCATGGGATTGAAGATGCTCAGGAGCGTATAAAGAAGGGAAAACCAAAGCAAGGCAAAATTACGCTTAAAGCATTTTATTCTGGGGCAAATGTTCATATCCTGATTAGCGACGATGGGGCCGGGATCGACCTAGAAATAATTAGGGATAAAGCTATTGCTAAAGGAATAATATCTCCTGATAAAAAGTTAACTCGAAAAGAAATCCTTGATCTTGTATTCTTACCTGGATTTTCCACCGCTAAAAAAGTTACCGATGTTTCGGGTAGAGGTGTTGGAATGGATGTAGTAAAACGTAAGATTTCTGATATTAGAGGTGAAGTAGAGCTAGAATCTGAACTTGGAGTAGGAACTACAATCACCATAATACTCCCGCTTACATTATCAATTATAGACGGACTGCTCGTAAAAGTGGACGAAACTCACTACATTATTCCTCTATCATCAGTTGATAAAATTTATGCCGTGGAAAGGAAGCATATTTATGAATCCTTTAATAATGTTTTGATCTTAGAGGGTAAGCAGGTATCATTCTTTAATGTTAGGAAGGAGTTTGATCTTGCTGATGGTACTCAAAATATGGAGCAGGTGGTTGTGGTGAACTATGAAGATAATAGGGTCGGTTTAATAATTGACTCGGTTGTTGGAGAATACCAGGCAGTGCTTAAACCACTTGGAAAACATTATAAGAGGCAAGAAATAATTTCAGGTGCGACAATTCTGGGTGATGGCTCAATCGCTCTCGTTTTAGATACAAATAAAATAATAAAACTTTTTTCGCATATTGAAGATTATAGGATTAAGAATAGTAAAGGAATTGTGGAAATTAATAAACATTAGGAGGAATGATCATGAACAAGGAGAATCTTTTACAAACCAACTCTTTTCTTTCGTTTAAACTTGGTGAAGAAGAATTTGCAGCTCACGTAGGTAAGGTTTTGAATATTCTTGAAATGACTCGGATTACTGAGGTTCCAAAGTCTCCAGACTATATGAAGGGGGTTATTAATCTTCGGGGAACTGTACTACCCGTAATTGATACCCGAATTAAATTCGGAATGCCTGCTACACCTTATACAACAAATACCTGCATCATTGTTTTAGATATAGAAATGGATGGGGAATCAATTCATGTTGGTGCCTTGGTCGATTCCGTTCAAGCTGTGCTGGAGTTTGATAGTAGCCAAATTATGCCTGCACCAAGTATTGGGAGTAAGTATCGGTCTGAGTTTATTGAAGGGGTTGCCAATGTCGATGACAAATTTATTATGATTCTCAACATGGATGCTGTATTCTCTAGCGATGAGCTAAACAAAATGCAGGATAAAACAAAAGAGACAGAAGATTTAACATCTATTGTTGAAATAGACTAGATATTTTAATATTGAGTATTAACTCATTGTAACAGATTGAAATAATTTTAAAAACATCATTAGAATACATTAATAAGTTGTTTATGAGGAGATACTCTTTGGTTTTATCTTTTATTATTTTTTCATTTTTTAATGTTTTTGCTAACCCTGCCGATTCAGTTAAAGTTGATAAAATTAAAATAGATTTTAGCGGTTTTTTTCGCGCGGATTATTGGTATGACTCTCGCCAGATTGTAGATGCTGTTGATGGGATGTTTATGATATATCCTAAAAGTCCTGATCTTGATGCAAATGGTAAGGATATTAATGCGGCCCCCAATGTCAATTTACTGGCTATGGCCACCAGACTTAGGGCCGGAATAAAGATGCCCGAATTATTTAAAGCGAAACCTTTAATTATGATTGAAGGCGATTTTACAGGAATGGGCAATAATGTATCTGTTCGTTTGCGTCATGCATATACAAAGTTACAATGGGAGAATAGTTCATTGCTTATTGGATTGACATGGCACCCGATGTTTGTATTTGATGTTTTTCCGAATATCATCAGCTTAAATACGGGAGCTCCCTTTCAGAGTTTTAACCGTAGCCCACAGCTTACCTTTCAGCAGAAATTGTACAGTGGACTTACCTTAACTTTATCGGCAATCCATCAGAGCGATAGCAAAAGCATGGGACCAAATCCATCGCCGAATGAATCATCGTCAACCTATCTTCGGAATGGAATCGTTCCAAATCTTAATGCCAACCTTCAGCTAGTAAGTGGAGCGTTCACCGTTGGTGGATCATTTGATTTTAAATCGTTAAGGCCAAGGCTTTTCACAACTTCATTAAAATCAGTAGTAACACCCACTCCACGGTATGTGACCAACGAGCGAATTAATTCCTACTCCGGAATGCTTTATATGAAGTATTATACCTCAAATTTTGCAATAAGAGTAAAGGGTATTCTTGGTCAGAACCTTACAGAACATCTTTTGCTTGGAGGATATGCTGTTAGTAGCCTCGATAGCTTAACAGGAAAGGAAACGTACACTCCAACCAATCATTTATTCTTATTCGGAAATATTACTTATGGTAAAGTAGTGCAGGTTGGTATCTTTTTTGGGTATGCCAAAAACCTTGGAACTAATGAAAATTTTGTCAGTAGTAAAGATCGTTACTACAGCCGTGGTATGGATATTGATTATATGTACCGGGTTTCGCCATCGATTAGCTACATTAAGGATCGGTTCCAGATTTCAACCGAAGTTGAATATACTGCAGCCGCTTTTGGGAGTATTGATAATCTTAATAAGGGAAAAATTTTAAATGCTAAGATTACTGGTAATTATCGGGTATTAATGGTTGTTCAATATAATTTCTAAATATTTTTCTCGCAATAAATTAAAGTTAATGGTTGATCATACACTAAATGAGATATTTAAAGCGGAGCTTAGTCAAACTGATTTTGATAGGCTAAGCAGTTTCATATATAGTGAGAGTGGTATTAAGATGCCACCCGTAAAAAGGATCATGCTTCAAAGTCGTCTCCAAAAAAGACTCAAGGAGTTGAAGATGACTTCGTTTAAGGAGTACTGCAACTACGTTTTCAGTAAGGAGGGATTAAATAATGAAATTATTCACATGCTAGATGTGGTAAGTACCAATAAAACTGATTTCTTCCGAGAACCTGTCCATTTTGATTTTCTAACCTCGAATATTTTACCGGAATACGTAAATAGCTCAAGACCAATCAAGAATTTAAAAATTTGGAGTGCAGGCTGTTCCAGTGGTGAGGAGCCCTATACAATAGCCATTGTGATTCTAGAGTTTTTGCAGAAATATTCAGGATTTGATTTTTCAATACTTGGTACCGACATCTCAACTATAATACTCCAGAAAGCAATTGATGCTGAATATAAAGAGGAAAGGGTTGAAGGTATTCCTTTAGATCTTAAGCGAAAATACTTTTTACGCAGCAAGGATCGCGAAAACCCTACCGTAAAGATGAATGCTCAGCTCAGAAGTAAGGTTAAGTTTGAGCGGTTAAACTTCATGGAGAATACCTACAGTATCTACGATTCATTTGATATAGTTTTTTGCAGAAATGTTTTAATTTACTTCGATCGAGAAACTCAGGAGAAGGTTATTAGTAAGATATGTACAAAGATTAATGCTGGAGGTTATTTCTTTCTGGGCCATTCTGAGTCAATTATGAATATGAACCTCCCATTACGACAGATTAAACCAACAATATTTCAAAAAATTTAGGGTTAATATATAATACCTATAAAACGTTCATCAATAAAGTAAGGACTATTAACTAATCGTACTACCATGGAAAGACATATATCCGACGAAGAATTAATCGCTGAACTTAAGCATAGATGTGAACTGAATAAAAATGCGCTCGAAGAGTATAAGAACCTTAACGAAGAGCTAATTCTAGTAAATAAGATGTTAGAGGATTCAGAGTCGCTTAAAAGTCATTTTGTGTCAAATATTACCAATGAAATTATCAATCCATTCACATCAATTCTTGGACTTTCCAAAGCGATTTTATCGGTTGATAAGGAGAATTGGAAAAGGGTTTTTTCAATGGTCGCTCTCATTCATTCCGAAGCATTTAGCCTCGATTTTCAGTTCCGTAACATATTTGTAGCAGCGAAGATTGAAGCGGGTGATATTTCACCCGAAACGTTTACCGTTGATATAAATAACCTTGTGGAGAGTGTTGTTGAGGCTTTTAAATTTGAAGCTAAGAAGAAACATTTGAATGTGATTGTTCAGCCCTGCGAAACTAACAATAAAGAAAAAACTTTTGTTTTTAAGACTGATCCTGAAAAACTAAAGTTGATTCTTGCAAACCTTGTTCGTAATGCTATAAATTTTAGCTTTGAGGAAGGAAAGATTGATGTTAAAATTTGGATGAAAGATGATTGTTTGAGTATCAGTGTAAAGGATTATGGTATTGGAATATCCAAAGAGAATCACACCATCATTTTCGATCGCTTTAATCGACTCGATTCAGGCATTAACTCTCTAAATAGGGGTCACGGACTCGGATTATCAGTATCTAAAGCGATTATAGAAATGTTAAAGGGAAGTATTGAAATAGAGAGTGAAATTGGGAAAGGAGCCTGCTTTACGTTAATAATTCCTGAATCAGATGAACCTGCTGTGGGCTTTGCATCTGATGCTAATGAAACTTTTTTTAAAGATTTTGAGGAATTCTAGAATCAACTAAATGGATAACTATACCCTTCATTTTCTTTATCCATCAACTCTTTACGCTAGTAGTACACCTTCCATGGTTACCACAATTCTTGGCTCGTGTATTTCTATATGCCTTTTTGATCCTGTGCTCAAGGTAGGAGGTATTAATCATTTTATGCTTCCGCTTTGGAATGGACAAGGTCTTCCTAGTCCAAAGTATGGCAATATTGCAATTGAGAAGTTGACCGAAAAGATGTATCTATTGGGTTCTAAGAAGAGCAATTTAATTGCTAAGGTATTTGGTGGAGGTGAAGTAATTGATTCCACCATTAAACATTTTAATATTGGGGAGAGAAACATCATCATCGCCTTTGAAATGCTCGATAATCTTAAAATTCATGTTGCGGCTAAAAGTGTAGGTGGTAAATTTGGTCGTAAAATTGAATACAATACGAGTACTGGTGAAATTAGGCATCGATTTATCGAGAGAACTTTATAATCATCAAATACTAAACTGAAATGTCAAATAAGATAAGGGTTTTGATAGTAGATGATTCCGCCATTGTTCGACAGACTTTAACCCAAATTATTTCTGCTGATCCAATGTTAGAGGTGATGGGAACAGCATCAGATCCTTTTTTTGCCGCCAAAAAAATTTCGGAAGAAGTTCCCGATGTTATAACGCTTGATGTTGAAATGCCTAGAATGGATGGTTTGACTTTTCTCAAAAAGATAATGTCGCAGCACCCTATTCCTGTTGTTATTATATCGAGTTTAACTGAGGCGGGAACACAAACAGGATTAAAAGCCTTGGAGTATGGTGCGGTTGAAATTATTACTAAACCGCAGATGAACACCAAACTGTTTATCGAAGAATCGTATATTCGGATATGTGATGCGATTAAAGCTGCAGGTCAAGCCAAAATTGTAAGGAGAAAACCATCTGAATTGTTAGAGATTCAACCAAAATTTTCTGCAGATGTAATGCTACCACATGCTTCTGTTAGCCATAGCATGATAAAAACAACTGAAATAGTTATAGCGGTAGGCGCATCTACAGGTGGTACTGAAGCACTAACACTATTCTTGCAAGCTTTACCAGTCGACTGCCCTGGGATCGTTATCGTTCAGCATATGCCTGAAAAGTTTACCACTTCATTTGCGAATCGATTAAATGATATTTGTAAAATCTCCGTCAAAGAAGCGGTTGATGGCGATAGCGTATTGCAAGGGCATGCCCTTATTGCACCTGGTAATTACCATACAATGCTTAAACGTAGTGGTGCTAGGTACTACGTTGAGGTTAAAGAGGGCCCTTTGGTTAACCGACACCGACCCTCTGTTGATGTTCTTTTTCGTAGTACGGCAAAGTATGCTGGGGCTAATGCTATTGGTGTTATTATGACTGGTATGGGTGATGATGGGGCTAAGGGTTTACTCGAGATGAAAGAGTCTGGAGCAAAAACGGTTGCTCAGGACGAAAAAAGTTGTGTGGTTTTCGGAATGCCTAAGGAAGCCATAAAACTTGGAGCAGCGGATAAAATTCTTCCCCTCGAAAGCATTGCAGCATTTGTTGTAAAACCCTATTAGCCGTTATTTTTTTAGTAAGATATATGCTAAATGAGAATACCATCTCTGGAAATAGGATCATTCTTTAAAAAAAAGAATCAATACGCTTCATTACAATCAAAAAATATCTATTTTTAGTCAAATTTTCGACTATTATGGATCGTAAATATTCAAAATCCTTTGTGTTAAGATTTGCCCTATTAGGGTTTACTGCAGGGTTCGTTATACTTTTCTTTATCATCTTTATCGAAGCCATTTACTATCAAATTGCACTTACATTCCCCGGTGCGGTTGAATTGCACAGGATAACGCCAATTCTATACTTTTTAGATTTAATACCCATACTGTTTGCTGTTATAGCCTTCTATGTATCTAGGTATATTTCGGTTCTTAAAACAGAGCTTGGGAGTAATCTAGATATAGAGCAATCACGTCAGCGAAAACTTTATCGTTTTGTCGAGAAACTAAGGAGTGGAGAGATTGATGCTGATTATCATGTTGAAGAATCTGATATTCTTGGGAAGTCAATTGTTAACCTACGCGATAACCTTAAAACCAGTAAATTAGAGGAAATCGAAAGGCGTAAGGAGGATGAGCAGCGAAATTGGGTGGCCGAGGGTATGGCGAAGTTTGGAGAGATTCTCCGTTCAGATAATGACAATTTGGAGGAACTTTCATATCAAGTAATTAGCAACTTAGTCAAATATATCAATGCAAACCAAGGCGGTTTCTACCTTTTAGAAGATAATGATCCAGGCGATAAACATTTTATTCAAACCGCGTGCTACGCTTACGAGCGAAGAAAATTCGCCGATCATCGAGTTGAATGGGGTGAAGGACTGATAGGTACATGCGTTTTAGAGGGTCAAACAATTTTTTTAAAGAAAGTACCTGAAAGCTATTTAAAACTTACCTCTGGACTTGGTCAATCAAACCCACGATGTGTTCTTATCGTTCCACTTAAGGTTCGTGAGGAGATTCATGGCGTACTTGAAATCGCTTCATTTAATATCTTTGAGAAACACCAAATTGATTTTATCGAAAAGGTTGCCGAAAGTATAGCATCAACTATTGCAACCGTTAAGATAAACCTTCGAACTTCAAAACTCTTACGTGAATCGCAGCAACAAGCCGATACTCTTGCAATTCAGGAAGAACAAATGCGGCAGAGTATGGAAGAACTTCAAGCTACACAGGAGGAAGCTGCGAGACAAGGCGAAAAGTTTATCAGCTTTACCAACTCTGTTAATCACACCCTCATTAGAGCAGAATACGATGTTAATGGAATATTGCTCTATGCCAATACTCGATTTCTTAACAAACTTGAGTATAATAGTAATGGCGAGGTAGAAGGTAAGCATATCTCAATGTTTATTAATAAAAAGGATCGAGCTTGGTTCGATGATCTTTGGAAGACTTTAGTAAAGGGTGGTAAGCACTTTGAAGGGGACATGAAGCATGTTACCCGAAGCGGGAAAGATCTTTGGACTATTGCTACCTATACTAGTGTTCGTAACCAGTTCGGGGGTGTTGAAAAAATACTTTTCCTTGCAATTGATACCACCGAGCAGAAGAAGCAAAGCCTCGATTTTGAGGGTCAGATTAATGCGCTAAATCTTTCTAATATTAAGAGCGAATTCTCACCAACAGGGGATCTGTTAGACGCTAACGAAAAATTTTTAATCGCAACAGGATATAGTATACACGATGCAAAAGTAAAATCGATTTACGATTTTATTCCCGAGAATGAACGTAAAGCGATTGAAAGAATCTGGGATGATATTACACACGGAATTCCCTTCGAGGGGCCTATCAAAATTTTAACTAAATCAGCTGAAGAACGATGGTTTAGAGTAACATTCTCGGTTGTTAAGGATATGTATGAAGAGATCGCTAAGATTATTTTTATAGCCAATGATATTACCCGGGAAAAATTGATGGAGAATGAATCGAAGGAGCAAACAGAACGCTTAATGGTTCAGGAAGAATTACTTCGTCAGAATGAAATAGAGCTCAATCGAAAACTTCGCGAGGCTCGCGAAGAGGTTAAGAATCAGTTCAAGGAGGTTGAAAAGGTGAAAATTCGAAATGAGAAGATCCTTGAAGGATTTCTCGATGCGGTTATTATTACCGATAAGGATGGTACTGTAAACTTCTTTAACAATGCCGCCGAACAACTTTTCGAAACAACAAAAAGCAAAATTATAGGTCAGAATATTCGTACGCTTTTCCTTCGCGAAAATGATGGGAAGAATGATTTTCTTGATGCATATCTCGATCCTGAAAGACAAAAAATAGTCGGTCAACGAAGCGAGATTAACATTACGACCCAAACAGGTTCTGAAATCCCTGTCCTGATGCTTCTTTCGGAGACAAAGATTGGTCGAGATGTTACCTATACTGCATTTATTCAAAATATTTCGGTAGATCTGTTTTAGTCTACCCAATCGATTTTAGAGGAGTAGGAGTTTTTCTATTCCTCTTTTTTTATTCCTAATTGGTCAATAAGTAAATATGTAGAATATTACTTTTAACTTTTTTACCTTATAACCTGTTAATAACTTAATCGTTTAACCTACAGTGATGTAGGTATTCCTTGCGGCAAAAGTGTAGTCACTATATCCAATTTTGCTATTTTTGTGTACTTCAATCGCAATTACAAAGTGTATAATACAAATTATGGAAAATTTTGTTGTTTCTGCTCGAAAATATCGCCCATCAAACTTTAATAGTGTAGTTGGGCAATTATCAATAACTACAACACTTAAGAATGCTATTCAACGCAAACACTTAGCGCAAGCTTATCTGTTTTGTGGTCCACGTGGTGTTGGCAAAACCACATGTGCTAGAATCTTTGCCAAAACCATTAACTGCTTAAACCTTAGCTCACAGATCGAGGCATGTAATGAGTGCGAGAGCTGTGTTTCGTTTAACTCTTCTCGATCCTTTAATATCCATGAGCTAGATGCTGCCTCAAATAATTCAGTTGAAGGTATACGTAAGTTAATAGAACAGGTCCGCATTCCTCCGCAAATTAGTAAGTATAGCGTATATATAATCGATGAGGTTCACATGTTATCGCAGTCAGCATTTAATGCGTTTCTTAAAACCCTCGAAGAGCCTCCAGCACACGCTATATTTATACTTGCAACCACCGAGAAGCATAAAATTCTTCCGACTATTCTATCACGTTGTCAGATTTACGATTTTAATCGCATTAAAGTTGAAGATACCGTTACCTATTTAGAGTTTATTGCTAAAGCCGAAGGGGTAAAGTATGAAGCAGAAGCGCTGAATGTTATTGCACAAAAAGCCGATGGGGCTATGCGCGATGCATTATCAATATTCGATCAGGTTGTAAGCTTTAGTGATAATAACATCAGCTACGCAAATGTTATCGAAAACTTAAACGTGCTTGATTATCAGTATTATTTTAAGCTGACCGATAATTTTATTAAAGGTGAATTCGCCGACTCGTTGAGAATATTTGACGAACTTCTATCGAAAGGATTTGATTCACAGCAATTCGTTTCAGGGTTAAGTACTCATATTCGAAATTTACTGGTCTGTAAGGATAGTCAAACCCTATCATTACTGGAGGTTGGTGCTGCAATTGCCGAAAAGTATAAAAATATGTCAGCAGCTTGCCCCCCCGATTTTTTAATCGGTGCTCTCGATATGACCAACCAATGCGATGTGACATTCCGGCAAAGTACCAACCAAAGACTTCATGTTGAGCTAATGCTGATTAAACTTTGCGGTCTTAATCAGGAAAAAAAA
>JAYTVX010000114.1:0-5619 GCA_043743775.1 Bacteroidales bacterium
GCTATGGATGATATCCGAAGGATTCACTTGGCGGTACGATGGATCAATGTTTGTTGTCCAAATGGTTTGGAATTTATTTTGGGCATCCCGCTTCTTTACGAGGATTGTAATGGGTTTGATTGGCCGAGGGAAGCGTAACGATTCATGGAAAGTACCCCAGCGGGTATCCGCTTCGGGAGTTGTCTGCCATTCCCCAAAGACGTTTGCAAAACCACGAGAGTAAAGCAGTAAATGTGTTTCCTTATCGATCACCTCAAAGAAATAGGGACCAAGCTCGAGTTTATCAATTAGGATCTTCTTGCTTCCGCCCCAAATTCCATCTGATAGCACCTTGTCAATTGCAAATTTTTCCTCTTTTGCGTTACCTGTATGAAAGTAATCCATACGCATTGTTTTTTCAACGAAATAGGTGTCGAAGCTAACATCTCCCTGATTGATTGCCGCAATAGTAGATTCTGCCTTTATTTCTGGGCTTACAACCTGTTCCATTTTTGGTTTACAGGAAAAAAGCACTAGCCCAATTAGGACTATAAATATGTAATATTTCATATTGGTTTGATTTGGGTTTATGTTTGGGTTACTGGTTTAGTGTTCAATGTTCAGTGTTTAGTCTTTTTATTTTCTGACTTCTGACTTCTAATTTGGATTAAATTGAAACATAATTGCCACCAAGTTCTCTCCCTGGCTTATCTCTTCACATTCCTGTTTATGTATTTCGAAAAGTCGATTAGTTTAGGAGTATATTCAAGTTCTAGAAGTGGCGAGCTAAATAGAAAATCAGCAGTTGAACGGTTCGTGGCTGTAGGAATATTATACAGCGAGGCAAGGCGGAGTAGCGCCTTTACATCCACATCATGGGGTTGTGCTTCCATCGGATCCCAGAAAAAGATTAGAATATCGATTTCACCTTCAGAGATCTTTGCACCCAGTTGCTGATCGCCCCCTAAAGGACCTGATTTCAGTTTTGTAATTTGAAGATGATCGTATAATCCTTCCCCGTATTTTCGCAATAAGGTTTCTTCAACTAAACGTCCCGTGGTACCCGTGCATACTAGTTTATGTTTCATCAACTTTTCCCAGTTCCATTCGACCCACTCAACCATATCCCCTTTGCGATTATCGTGCGCGACAAGTGCAATTGTTTTAATCTTTGATTTCTTCATTTTATCGTTATAAGTTTACAAAAATAGGAATTACGATTGTTTGGTATGTTACTATAATGATAAATAATTGTAACGTATTTTGGTTTTTACTAAAAATGAATCCATTAAACCAAAAGAAGTTAAAGAAGTCAATAATTGATTAAACAAACTATCAAATTGATTTGTAAATTGTAAACCTCAATAACCCCAAAAATCAACGATATGAAAGCACTAAGACTATTGCTATTTACCTTATTCGTCTTACTAATAGCATCAATAGGGTTGAATTATTATCTCTATAAATCAAAAGGCGATATTCATAATCAGATTGCGAGTGCCGAAAAACTTTTTGACCTTAACTTCAGCTCTATTCAGAGGGATTCGATGGTGGATGGGATAAAAGCTTATCGGGAGAGGTATAAGGAGATTCATAAAATAAATCTCGATAACTCAGTTGCCCCATCTTTTATCTTTTCACCTGTTCCTGTTTACTATAAATTCAGCAGTGAGCAGAATAAGATTGATTGGAATCTCTCCAAAGTGGTTGTAATGCCCGAAAATATTGATCAATTATGCTTTTACTCTGTTGCTGATCTGTCCGTGCTTATAATGACTAAAAAGGTTTCATCAGTGGCGCTGACTAAAATGTATATCGAACGACTTAAGAAATATGACCCAGAATTGCATTGCGTTATCACTCTTCTTGAGGAGAGCGCTCTTAAACAGGCACAGAAGGCAGATGAGGAGATTGCAAATGGTAAATATCGAGGTCCGCTTCATGGTATCCCTTATGGGGTAAAGGATTTACTTGCTCTCAAGGGTTTTCCCTTCACATTTGGTTCGAAAATCTATAAAAATCAAATCCCTGAAATTACCTCGCCGGTAATTCAAAAACTTGACGAGGCAGGAGCAGTGCTAGTTGCTAAACTATCGCTAGGTGAATTCGCTATGGATGATGCTTGGTTTGGTGGGATTACTCGTAATCCTTGGAATACTGCAAAGGGTTCAAGCGGTTCGTCAGCTGGTTCTGCTTCAGCCACTTCGGCAGGGCTGTTGGCTTTCACCATTGGTTCCGAAACCTGGGGTTCAATTATATCGCCTTCTACTGTTTGTGGTGTTACCGGATTACGCCCAACATTTGGCAGAGTTAGCAGAACAGGTGCAATGGCACTATCCTGGACAATGGATAAGATTGGTCCAATTTGCCGAACCGCTGAGGATTGTGCTTTGGTTTTTGATGTTATTCGTGGTAAGGATGGGCAAGATCCCACCCTTGTTGATTTACCATTTAACTATAATCCCAAAAAGGATATTCGAACACTTCGCATTGGTTACGTTGAGGATTATTTCAAAGAAAAATATGATTTTAAAACAAACGATAGCCTTACCCTTAAAGCGTTGCAGGAGCTGGGCGTAAACCTAATTTCGATAAAACTCCCTGAGCAAATTCCTTCAATGGCTATAAGCATAATGCTCGAAGCGGAGGCTGCTGCTGCTTTTAGTGACATTACTCTTAGTGGAAAAGATACAATGATGGTTAGGCAGGAGAAGATAGCTTGGCCAAATATTTTCCGTCAAGCACGGTTTATCCCTGCTGTTGAATACATTCAGGCAAGTAGGATTCGTACCCAGCTAATTGCTGAATTCATGAAAATCTTTAAAGAGGTTGACGTAATTGTTTGCACAACCTGGGGAGGTAATCAGAACTTGATGACCAATTTAACAGGACATCCTGCTCTATTAATCCCCAATGGGTTCGACAAGGATGGACTGCCAACAAGCATTACTTTCTTTGCCGATTGGTATAACGAAGCGGATTTACTATTTGTGGGTTCGGAGTATCAGAAAAAAGTAGGTTTTTTCCAAAAGCATCCCGATAAGTTTTTACCATAAGTTATTTAGTCATGCTGAACGAAGTGAAGCATCTGTATAGATCCTTTGCTTTGTTCAAGATGGCGCGGTACCCTTTAGGTAACTAAAATTGTATCATTAAACTTCGATGATTTAATTCTATCAAAGGTTTTTATAGCTTTGTAAAAAATTTCCCTTGAACAGATTTCTTGATATTCGCTCATATTTCTATAAGGTTGGTTTTACCTTTCGGGCTTTAAAGAGTAAAAACTTTAAACTCTTTTTTATAGGTCAAATAGTATCTCTGCTCGGATCCTTTATTCAGCAGATCGCTTTAGGATGGCTTATTTATACTCTTACAAATTCAGCAGTATACCTTGGGGTAATAGGTTTCGCCGGGCAAATACCCGCACTAATACTTACCCCTTTAGCTGGAGTTTATGCTGATAGGATGAACCGTCGAAAGGTGCTGATTGCTGCCCAAACAGTATCAATGCTAATGGCATTAACTATGGCAGGGCTTTATTTCGCAGGTTTAATTCAGGTGTGGCATATCATCGTTATTGCAATAATCAACGGCATGGCAATGGCGTTCGACACCCCGTTTAGACATGCTTTTCTACTGGATATGGTTGGTGATAGAGATTTGCTTCAAAATGCAATTGCACTAAATTCAACCCT
Organism: Bacteroidales bacterium; assembly: GCA_043743775.1. Taxonomy (GTDB): domain Bacteria; phylum Bacteroidota; class Bacteroidia; order Bacteroidales; family Tenuifilaceae; genus UBA8529. The sequence goes on from JAYTVX010000114.1 coordinate 3,675, forward strand.
TATCAATTCCGCTAGATTTATTGGACCTATGGTTGGTGGTTTTCTTATTGCTATTGTTGGTGAAGGTTACTGCTTTTTAATAAATGGTCTTAGTTTCTTCGCTGTAATTATAGCATTGATATCGATGAAGGTGAGTCCAAGCCATCGAGGTAAAATACATGGTTCAATATTTCGAGAGCTCGTTGAGGGATTTCAATACTCATTCAACTTTAAACCGATTAGATATTTACTGATTCTTGTTATTACTACGGGCTTCTTTGGTTTGCCCTATCAGGTATTCCTACCTGTATTTGCACGTGATATACTTCATGGAGGTTCGCAGATGCTTGGATTTCTTACCGGCTCGATGGGTGCTGGGGCTCTATTTGGCGCATTCTACCTCGCATCTAGGAAAAGTATTTGTGGGTTTCCTAAGCTTATTTTGATATCTGCCATTACCTTTGGATTGGCCTTGATGGGATTTTCCCTTTCGGTGTACCCTGCGCTTTCATTAATTTTGATGTTTCTTACAGGATTTGGTATGATAGTGCAGTTTGCATCAACAAATACACTCCTACAAACAATTGTCGACGAGGATAAGCGGGGAAGAGTGGTAGCCCTTTATGGAATGTCATTCATGGGGATTACACCTCTAGGTAGCTTACTGCTTGGTACTATAACCCCTTGGGCAGGGGTTCGATATACAATACTTGTCTCAGGTTTTATCTGTCTGATATCCGCATTGAACTATTCAAGAAGAATTCCTATGGTTAAGGAGGTGGTTTGTAAATAAAACAGGTCCGAATCAAATTCAGACCTGTTTCTCTCTTTTATAGAATACTGATAACCTTTTTAAATATATTAGGCATTAAATCTCATATTATTGTAATGTGAAAGTAATAGGAAATGTATAGGATACATTTACCGGTTTCCCTTTTTGCATTCCTGGATTCCATTTGGGGCTTAGGTTCATAATTCTCATTGCCTCAGCATCTAGCAATGGATTTGCACCCCTGATTACTTTAGGGCTCTTTACGCTGCCATCCTTAGCAACGATGAATTGTACATAAACTCTACCCTGAATACCTTTATCAGCAGCCTCTTTTGGGTATTTCAAATTTGAAGCGACCCAAGTTCTGAAATCATTATCAATATTGCCAAAGCTTGGCATTTGCTCAACAACTAGAAAAACCTCATCTTCATTATTAATAATCTGCATATCCTTTTCAGGTTCTTTTTTTTCAGCCCATTCAGTTATTACATTCTTATCATCGGTTGATGTAACCACCATTAGCACCGAAGTTCTCTTCGATGAGAGATTCTCTAATGATAGAATATATGAACCTGATTGTTTGGGTGTAAAGGAACCCTTATTTGAATATGAAATATCAGTTTCTCTCTCTATTATTGAATTTTGTTTATGGTTATTGAAGTCTCCTTTATAGATTACTGCGTGAAATTGATCTTCATTTTCAAGAGGGAAAACGTATAAATTATAAGCACAGCCTTGTTTTAAAGAAACTGTGTACATGTTAAATCGCTTTGGGTTTAGATTCATGAAAAAATCAGTTCTTTGGACACCTTTTACAAGATTTCTATTTGCTTTTTCTTCTAATCCTTTGTAAGCACTGGAATCATCTACAAGAGACAAATCTGTTTTATTTTCATTTACTACTGATTTGTTTTGTGAAAAGGTAATCGGAAAGGTGTAATAAACATTTACAGGTTCTCCTCTTTGTATTCCAGGATTCCATTTGGGACTTAAGCTAATTACCCTGATCGCTTCAGCATCAAGAAGGGGATCAACACCTCTGATAATTTTAGGATTATTTACGCTACCATCCTTAGCAACGATGAATTGTACGTAAACTCTACCCTGAATCCCTTTTTCAATTGCCTCTTTTGGGTATTGCAAATTTGAAGCGACCCAAGTTCTGAAATCATTATCAGTAGTGCCAAAACTTGG
>JAYTVX010000115.1:0-15744 GCA_043743775.1 Bacteroidales bacterium
CTGACTCTTAACGAGGAATTAAGTGTACCTGGTAAAACAGCCATGCTTCTTGTAAGCGTCGAGGATGTAACCGCTAAAATTCGTAATGGGCTAAACGAAAAACTTGCAAACCCCGATTACCTCAATAGCATGTACTCTAAAATGGATTCTTTGGCTAGCGTATCCACTCAGAATGGTAAGTACTATGCTATTGTAAAACCTATGTACAACCATAATAGTTTTTTCCTTTTTCTTTACGAAAGATTCTTAGATGTGCGTTTAGTTGCAGCACCCCCTTCATCCATCGGTAATTATGGTGGCGATGCGGATAACTGGCGTTGGCCAAGACATACCGGAGACTTTAGCATGTTCCGCATATATACTGGACCCGATGGTAAACCTGCCGAATTCAGTACAAAAAATATACCCTATGTTCCCAAACGATTCCTCAATATCTCCTTGAATGGGGTTAAGGAGGGCGATTTTGCAATGATAATCGGATATCCCGGTACTACGTATCGATACTCTAGCCCATATGAGGCTAAACAGGCCCGAGATGTTCTTGCACCCTGGAAGGATAAGGTATGGGGCGATTTTATTCGAACAATTAAGGAGGCTCAAGCTAAGGATATCAAAATAAAGGTTGACTACACCGACAAGCACGACATGCTTGTTAATTTTTGGCAAAAGGATACCTGGCAAGCCGAATCGATGTTTCGGTTTAATGTGGTTGAAAGACTTCAAAACCGAGAGGATAGCCTTAAAACATGGGTGTCGCGCATGCCTTCAACCCGAATCAAGTACCTCTCATCAATACCCATGTTGAGCGACTACTATAAGGCTTATCGCGAAAATAAATGGGAAGAAGTTAATGGTTCGTTATCGGCTCTTTTGGAATATCCAGTCGATGTAAGTAAGAATATCAATGCTTGTGATAAACTTTTTTCGGCGATGCTCACCGGTAAGAATGTTAAAAAAACGGCTAGAAGTATTCGAAAACAAATTCCAAAGATTTTTGAAAATTATCATGTAATCCCAGATGTTTGGTTGTACTCAATTGCTCTAAATAGTTTACTGGAGAGCACTTCCGATTGTCCTAATTTACCAATGATTCAAGCCATAAAACAGCAACCTCAGATTCGGCAGATGATGCCATTGTATGCGCAGAGCTTCTATCAGCGATCGTACTTTACATCACCCGAAAATTTAAGACGATTGCTAAAAACTCCGAAAATCGATAGTATCGTGAAAGACCCAGTATTTATGCTTTATCAGACTTGTCATCAACTTTACGACTCCCTATCAAATATCATCAGACCCCGACGTTCGGATTATGAACGAGCAATGCAGTCGTATACGAAAGGATTGATGGATATGGAGAGCAATAAGTTGCATTATCCCGATGCCAATTCAACTATGCGTTTAACCTATGGTAAGGTTATCGGGTATAAACCTACCGATGGTATTGTTTGTCATCCATTTACAACACTTGATGGACTCATTGAAAAGGAAAATCCTTCTATAGATATTTTTAATGTTCCCCCAAAGCTAAAGCAGCTATGGTTAGCCAAGGACTATGGACGTTATGGTGTTAATGGAACTGTACCGGTATGCTTCTTAACCGATAATGATATTACAGGAGGTAACTCTGGTAGCCCCACGCTTGATGTAAATGGTAACCTAATAGGGATTGCATTTGATGGAAATTACGAGGCCATGTCGTGCGATTATGCTTTTGAACCCGAAATTCAGCGTACCATTATTGTGGATATTCGATATGTACTTTTTGTAATTGATAAATTTGCAGGCGCTAAGAACTTAATTGATGAGATGAGAATTCAATAACTGAAAATTTATAAAGAAAGTTTAGCCCAGTGTAATATTCTGGGCTTTTTTTATTGATAATATCCATAATTATTTCAATAGTTAACTCTTTTGCAGTAAATTGGAAAAGTTTTAATTGTATAAATCATGGAACAATTTTTATCAAGAAGAATATCATTCTTTGTCATTCTTTGCTTGGTTTCCACTATTTCATTCGCTCAAAAGGGCGCTCCCTTTATTTCAAATTACGAGTTGCCTTCCACCATGAGCAATCAGAATTGGTCGATTACACAAAGCAGTGACGACAATTTGATGTATGTTCTCAACCGCAAAGGAGTGTATGTATTCGATGGCTTTGAATGGACAAAGTTGAATATCGCAGGAAAACCAATAGCAATCTTTTCGTTGAATAATCTATTTGTTGGAACCGATACCGAAATTGGATATTTTAAAAAGGATCAAAAAGGTGATTTTAGATATTCTAGTATTCAGGATTCAACCCTTGATATTTACTATAAGTTTCTAAAAATCGAGAATCAACTTTACGCTTCTGGAACACAGCATATCAGTAAGATTGTAATGGGTGATGTGATTAAAACAGAACCTGTATACATTGAATCTGATTCATCCCAAATGATTACCGATTTCTTTGATCTAAATGGAATTATTTATATCATTAAAAATAAAAATTCGGTATATCGGCTTGATAATAATAGCGCCAATCGCCAATCTTTAAATCTCGAAAAGGGCGAAACCATAAAATTCACTTTTAACCATAACAACTTCACTTACGTTGGAACATCTACCAATCGATTATTCCTTTTTAATGGCTGGCAGTTTAAACCAATAACTCTGAGAGATCAAGCTTACATTAATGCAAGTTACCTTAACGGTGGTGTATCTGTTGATTCTAATAGATTTGCTTTATCAACCCTAATCGGGGGATGCTCAATAATCAACTCCAAAACACTTCAGACTGAGTCTGTGGTTAACTATTCTAATGGGTTACCTGATGATGAGATTTTTTCAATGGGTGTAGACTATTCGGGAGGATTATGGATTGCACATGGTATGGGAATTTCACGAGTTGATTTGAATATTCCTATCAGGTCTTTTGAGCATTATACCGGAATCAGTGGGAATATACTATCAATTGCAGAGTTTAACAGAATTATTTATGTTGGTGGGAGCGAAGGATTGTACTATTTATCAGAGGTGAAGAATTTTACTCAGACCGAGGGGACAATTTTACAACCTAAACAGGTGAAAACTGTTGATGAGTCTTCTAGTGTTAATGAGAAACAGGTTAATGAGATGAAATCTCAACCTCAAGAGAAGGATGTAAAGAAGAAGAAAAAAGGCTTTTTTGCTCGCCTATTCAGTAAATCGGATAAGGCTGAAACCCAATCCATTGATTTGCCTTCATCTAAAGCGGGTATAAGCAAGAAAGAGATTAGTGCTGCAAAGAAAAAGATTAGTTCACTTCAGACCGTTAGCGATATTTATCAACGAGTGCAAGGGGTTGAAGGTAAATGTAAACAGCTACTAGTTTATAACAATAAATTACTGGCTGCCACAAGTACAGGTCTGTACCAAGTTGAGTATGATAAAAGTAATCCAATTATAACCGGAAGTTATATACTCTTTGTTAAACCATCGGACTTTGGATCAAATAGTTTGTTGATTTGCTCAACTGATGGTATATCTCGGCTGAATCTAATCGGCGATAAGTGGCATGTTAATAAAGTTTTCTCGTTTGAAAGTGAATATCCCTTATCCTTAGTCGAGCTTACAGAGAATAACTTACTGGTTACAACAGAATTTAATGTGTATAATCTTTCCATCGTAATGGGAAGTGAGGCTATATCTAAAAAACTTACCCCAACCGATTTTCCTTTAGAATCGCCTGTTGTAAGAAAAGTCTCAGGCGGTATTAAGGTGTGTACTGCTAATCGAGTTTTTACTTACAACCAGTCTAAGGATGTGCTAATTGATGAGGGTATTTCAACTCCAATCAATAGCATCAATACCATTTATTCACAGAGCGGTTACTCTTGGATTAACATTGGCCGAAAATGGACACTCTACTCTCCCGAAAAGGCAATTAATTTTGATGCAATTGGCTATTTAGGCTTATTCAATAGGGTTAATGACATCTTTATTAACAGTAATAATGAGTTGCTTCTTGTAAACGATTTTAACCAGGTTGTAAAGATATCCGCAAGCAAAAAGGAATTGGCTATACAAGAAATGCATCTCTTCTTAAAACAGATAACCGATAATAAGGGAAGTAAACTCGATCTGAAAGAGATAAAACTCAGCTACTCTAATAATGCATTGAACATCAAATTGGGAGCTCCTTTTTATGTGAAGGAAAAATCGGTTGAATTTCAATACATGATTGAGGGTCTGACGAATAAATGGAGCGATTGGAGCGGTGATCCTGTTATTAATTTACCTTATTTCCCCAGTGGGAGGTATAAGATCAAGATTAAAGCGAGAGATGTTTTGGGTCGCGAGAGTTCGGTTTATACGTTACCTTTTACAATTAAACCACCAATTTGGAGGACTTGGTGGTTTATCAGTATATGCGTAATTTTAGTAATATCCTTACTTATTCAGATCGTTAAATACCGAGAACGTCAACTTATTAAAGATAAACAGATTCTTGAGCAAAAGGTGCAGGAGAGAACAAAAACCATTGAGGAGCAAAAGCAGGTACTTGAGGTCCAGCGTGATGAACTTGCTCAGACAAATCAGGAGATCACTCAGCAGAAAGAGGAGATTGAAGCCCAGCGGGATGAGATAGAGGCTCAGCGCGACCATATTTCAAAACAGAATCTTGAGATGACTCAAAGCATTGAATATGCAAAGAGGATTCAAACCGCTGTTATGCAGACTAACGAGGAAGTAAGATCAATTTTGCCTGAGCACTTTGTACTCTTTAAACCTCGTGATATTGTGAGCGGCGATTTTTATTGGATGACAAAGCGAAATAATAAGATTATAGTTGCTGCTGCTGATTGTACCGGTCATGGAGTTCCTGGGGCTTTTATGAGTATGCTTGGGATTTCGTTTTTGAATGAAATTGTAAATGTGCGAAATGAGACAAAACCTGATCGGATCCTAAATAGCTTACGAGATTCAATAAAGTCAACCCTTTCTCAAACGGGCAAGGAGGGTGAATCTAAGGATGGAATGGATATTGCACTTTGTACTATTGACCTTGAAGCCATGAAACTTGAATTTGCAGGAGCCTATAACCCACTTTATTTAATTCGTAATGGTGTACTTGTCGAGACTAAAGCTGATAAAATGCCGATTGGTATTCATGTGGCTGAGAAGGACTCATTTACACATAATGAGATGAACTTCGAAAAGAACGACTGTATTTATCTATTCTCCGATGGTTATGTTAGCCAATTTGGAGGGGAGAACGGTAGAACTTATAAGTCGGTACCATTTAAGAAGTTATTAGCAATTATTTCTGAAAAACCGATGGCAAAGCAATGTGAAATGCTAGAAGATGAGTTTGTGGAATGGCAGGGCTACAACCCTCAGGTTGATGATATACTTGTAATTGGGATCAAGTTTGTTTAATGGAATTGAATTGTAAAAGCTCACCTATCAATAAAATATTGCAGCCTCATTTCAAGTAAGAATCTCTTTGCATTAGCCTATCGGACATGTAATTTATATCTGTTAGGGGAATAGATTTGCACCATGCTAGCATGAGAAATAGATTGTATTAGTTCCTCATTATTGGGCAATATAGCCACAGAAAGAATAACTAGGTATATTTGATACCTACGGTAAAACAACTTAGCCACGAATACATAAATAAGTTTTTCTATGAATGTTTGATTAATTCGTAGTTTTATTCGTGAATTAGTGGCTTAATACTCTTTTGTTCTCAGCATAGCTGTACTTAGCATCCTGAAAAATAATTTGTTATGTCATTGAATATTTGAGATTCATAAACCAGGGTTATATAAGATTTTTAAACAGTTTCTAATATTATTCTAAAACACCTATTCGAGCGTTTTTGAACAAGAAGCTTCTTCTGATATATGATTTATTACTGCGAAGGTTTATTTATGCAAATATCCAGCCATCGATTATGTACGAATTAAATAAATAGGTTGACCATAGAACATTCAGAAAAAGGTTTAAATACAAGCCTCGCTTGTAGTATGGATTAGAAGAGTTTTCTTGAAATAACCATAAAAACATTGTTGAAATTAAAAGAAAAAATCCAAAATCGGAAAAATTCCATTTTGATGAATAACTGGCGAATCCCATTACTAAGATACTTAGTATTGATAAGGTTGAAAATGTATAAAGTTTATAATTCTTTGGGATATGTTTAATTAGTTTATAGGAACTGAACATTAATATAAAAAAGAAGGGAGTATTTAAAGTATACCTAAATAAGTTATGCAAACTTCCACCCTGAAAAAAAATTATAAATAAAGTAATTCCTATCAAATAAAAGATTGATAAGATAATAAGGTAATTCTCTTTAATTGGAATGATAATACTATTTGTGGTTTTCGGTTTAAAAAACTGATTGTAAAATATCTTCAGAAGGATTATTAATAATGGAATAACGATTATAAAGATTACCCCAACATTGATTCCATATCCTTCGTGTGACCAATCACCTAAACTATGTGGTATAGATAGAACATGGTTCCAATATTTCTGAACATCTATAAATTTGAAGATACTTTTACTCCCATACAGCAATTGAATTATTGAAACTAAACCTGTTCCAACTATTAGTGGCGCAACTTTTAAAATAATGTTTTTCACGAATAACCAGAACTTCTTATATTCTAAAAAGAAAAGAAATTCAGTACCAATAAATGAAAGCATTAGGAATACTAAACATGGTCGGGTAAGTGACGCTAAAAGAAAGCCTAAAAAATATAACCAATATTTGTTCTTCAAGAACCCGTAAATACCAATTGATATTGTAAATAGAAACACTGCTTCGGTGTAAGGAATAAAGAAAATAACTAAGCTGGGTAACGATAGTGCTAGTATGATATTATTACAGAAATCTTCTTTGGCAGAAAATAATTTGACCAGAATGAGTATCGATAAGGAGAATAAAAGATAGTTTAAAAACAAAATCCCAATAGGAGGCAAATTGGAGATTTTCCATACTAATGGGAACATAGGGAAAAATGCAAATATGTAATCCCCCCCAGCTTTTTCGATGCTATATCCGTAATTTTTTATTAATTGGTAGTGTACAGCATCCCACCTTATCAGTTTATTATTATCGAGCTTGTCGTAGGGTTTTTTAACAAGTTTTCTTTCACCGTCTTGATTCTCCCAGTTTTTAGCGATTAGGCCTAACGATCTTTTATATATTGAATTATTTTGGAGTGCGAAAAATAGAACCCAAAAACCCAATAGGGTTGCTATAAAAAGAATAATACTATTTCGATTCATGTTTTTAATTTTTTAATCATTATTCTTATAGCAAGCACTTAATCTTGATATTAAATTGTATTTTTTAATGATTAGAATACTTAGCTTTTCAGTGATTCTATTATATCATTGATAATTAATTAAATGATATATATCGATCATTAGAGACGAACCGATAGCATTTCATTAAATAAAGGTATGAAAGATTTTGTCAAAAGAGTGGTTGAAGAAACATGCCCTTCCAATATTTTCGATAATTTGCTAGTTTAAAAAACTATGTAGTTGAATATGGAAAAGATCAATACTCCCTATGCACCGCAACCCTCTGGCCATTATTCTCAAGCGGTAGTTTATAATGGGATAGTTTATGTTTCAGGCCAATTGCCCATGAAACCTGATAGTCCAACCCATGATGTTGGTTCAATTGAGGATCAAACGCTGCAAGTTTTACAAAATATTGAGCAGATATTAATGGCAGCGAATAGTCGTATTTCTAGAGTCTTAAAAGTAACGGTTTATATCTCTGATATTAGTCTTTGGGGAGGGATTAACGAGGTGTATAGCCAATTCTTCGGGAATCATAAACCTGCAAGGGTAATCGTACCTACAAAAGAGCTTCATTATGGATATCAGATAGAGATTGAGGTGACTGCAGCGGTGAATGACGGATTTATTTAACAGCGATAAAAAGAAAGAGAGGCCGATCAGCCTCTCTTTCTTTTTCCTGTTGCATTGTTTATTTAACAGTATTATCCCCTATGCTTCCTAGTGCACAACTTGTATAGGTATTTCCAGTACTACCTGCCGATAAGGTTGAACCGTATTTATAAATACCCCAACCATCTGAATTAAGTAGTTTGCTGTTTTTAATAGTCATTCCATTTACTCCATCCATATAAATAGCTGCTCGGTCAAGGTTAGTGCCTTTCCCTGCGTATCTTATTTCACAGTAGTCCATGGTTGTATTAGAAGAAGTGTTAGAATCGAAATATAAACCATACCATGATCCAGCAGCTGGAGAAGAGGACCATGTTGTAAAAATAATTGGGTTTATTGAAGTGCCTATTGCATTAAGTTGAGCAATTGTAGAATTATAACCAAATGTAATGTAACCATCAGCACCAAACTTGAATGTTGAACCTGCTTCTATTGTTAGGGTATTGTCAACATATACATCACTATTAATAATTACTGCAATGGATTGTTTCTTCCAAGTAACTGCAGTTCCTATTGTACCCTGATTCAAGAAGATACCCATATCTACTGCTGTTGTAAACGTATTCCCTGTACCTATTGTGTGGAAATAATCTGCACCCATTATAATTGCATGCTTTCCGCAATTATTAATGGTATTATTATTCATTTCAACGAATGAGCCATCAGCACCTGCAATTATTGCCGTTTCGTTGGAATGATGTACATAGTTATTGCTAAATGTTAATTTGGTCCCCCTAACATAAATCGCTTCTTCACCCGATTTACCAGCGTACGCAATTTCGCAGTAGGTCATACTTGAGTTTTGTTGATTGTTTTCATAAAACATGAGCCCTCTCCATGCTCCAGATGCTGGAGATGTGGCGCTGGAAGTAAATAGTGTTTTATTAGTAGATGTACCATTAGCAATAAAAGTAGCAGTATTGCTGTAGCCAATATACATTGAGCCGTTTGTATCGAATTTAAGAATTGTACCTGCCTCAATTGTGAACGTTGAATTGTCAATATAAACAGCACCCTCAATGTAGTAAGGTACAGTTAGCTTTTTCCATGTAACTGTCCCTGTAACATTGCTACCCCAAATGTTAATACCATACCACTCGGCACAAGTAAATATATTTTCAGTTCCAATGGTGTGGGCTTTAGTGGCCGAGATTCTCATTGCATGAGTCCCGCAATCAGAAATGGTATTGTTGTTCATCTCTACGAAATATGAATTCTCATCATAGCAAAGGATACCTAACTTCTTAGCATACTGTATGGTGTTGTTTGAGAATGTGCAAGATGTACTGTTGATGTTTAGTGCACCATAATCATTTGTTCCACCATACTTAAACTGACAATATTTAAAACTTGAATTTGATGAGTTATTGTCATATAAAAAAATACCTTGCCAAGCACCAGCTGTTGGGTTTTCTAATGTTGAAGTGAAAGTAATAGGTTTCTCCTCTGTTCCATTTGCAGTTATCGATGCTGCACCACTATACCCAATTGTTAAACTTGCTCCAGCCTCGAATCGGATTGTAGTTCCAGGTTGAATTATTAGGTTAGCATTGTCAATATATACATCACCCTTAATGGAGTAGCTTTCACCTTCAGTCCATGTGGTGTTTGTACTAATTGTGCCCTCAATGATGGTTACGATTATTTCATCTTTTTTTGTACATGAAGTCATTAATGCGGAAAGAACTACCGCATCCATTAAAATGTGTTTCAGTTTCATGATTTGTGTTTTTTGGTTAATATTCATAGTTAATAGTGAAAATCAAAGTGTTTAAATGAATGCATTTTTACTAGTTTTGAGTAAATGATTTTTTAGTTTGAGATCACAATTCAAAAGTAGATGTAACCCTACAGTGATTTTACCCCCAAAAGGGGGTTTTTATCTCTAAGGATCTTAAATACTTTTGTCGTGTCTTTAAGCTATCAGGTAAATAGACATTAATTGAACTATATAATTATAGCGATGAGACGTAATTACTGCATGTTTATGAGAAGCAATGGTTTAATTGTTTTATTATTTGTGTTTCTTTTATCTTTTAAGGGTTTTGGCCAAGAAAATACTCGTAGGGATTCACTTGAGCAGAAGCTGAGTTCAAGGGTTTTATCTACTAAAGAAACGATTGAAGCACTGAACGAGTTAAGCTGGGAGTTTATTGATGTTGATCCCTCAAAAGCGCAACAACTCGCAAGAAAATCCTTAGGATTACTAGATAAGGAGAAAAATGTTGCTCAACAAGCCATTGCATATCATCGACTAGGAATCGCTTTATATAATCGAAATAAGCTCGATAGTGCTAGGATTGCTCTTAATAATGCCTTATCACTTGCTGGACAAAATGAAAACCTGCTTGGCAGTATTTATTTGGGATTAGGAAATACCGAGGCTGATAAAGGTAACTACGAGACCTCCTTGGAAATGTATCAGAAAGCACTTAGGATTTATGAGAAATTGAATGATATGCCCCAAACAGCTCATGTTCTATCGAGTATTGGTGCTTTATATATCAATCTGAGGAATTACGATAAAATGTACGAGTATACCATTAAAGCACTTGAATATCATCGTAAAGCAGGAATGAAATCGGGAATAGCATCAAATTTAGCAAACCTAGGCGAGTACTACATTCAGAAGAACGACACAGCCAAAGTATTCGAATCTCTTTCAGAATCTCAAAAATTGTTTCACGAATTGCACTCGTATATAAATGAGTCCAATGTTCTAAGTAGTATAGGCGATTACTACTCAATTTTCTTCAATCAGCAGGACAAAGCAATAGAAATCTATAAACAATCTTTATCTCTACTTAAGGATGGCGAAAATAACAATTTAAGAACAGATTTTTATCGCAAAATCACATTTGCCTATTATAAAAAGCTAGATTATAAGAACGCTTTGGCCAACATGCTAAAGGCTGCTGAATATACCGATACTTCTAATATAGACTATATGAGAGTAAACTACTATTACCTTGTATATCTCTATATTGGACTTAAGGACGATATTAATGCGAGTAATACTTTAGATAAGTATGTAGAACTATCCGATAAAGTTTACCAAGCGAATCAAAAGAAGAGTTTTGCCGAGATGGATGTGAAGTATCAAACCGAAAAGAAGGAGCTTAAAATTACATCACTTGAAAAGGAGCGTAAGTTTATTATCATCGTATCTATACTTGGTGGTATTTTGCTGATGTCATTGGTAATTCTTTTTGCTGCACGACAAAAGGTTCTTGCACATCAAAAGAAAATTGCAGAACAGCAAATATTGCAGCTTGAGCAAGAAAAAAAACTCGTAGCTACACAGGCAATACTTCAAGGTGAGACAACCGAACGTGTTCGTCTTTCTAAGGATCTTCACGATGGTCTAGGAGGATTGCTTTCAGTTACAAAACATAAAATTGCTAGTATGAAAGGAAGTTTAACTATTCCTGATGATCAGGTTGAAGTATTCAATTCAGCATTGGAAATGCTTGATTGTTCTATTACGGAGCTTCGTAGAGTTGCACATAACCTTATGCCTGAGTCGCTAATGCGTTATGGTTTGAATTCTGCTATTAACGATTTCTGCAATAGTATAGATAAAGTAAACTACCATTTCTATGGGGTAGAAAAGCGATTAGATGATAAACTTGAGGTTTCTGCGTTTCGAATAGTGAATGAACTCGTGAATAATGCATTAAAACATTCTAATGCAAGTACTATTAATGTGCAGCTAGTACAAGAACATGAAAGGATTAGCATTACCATTTACGACGATGGAATAGGGTTCGATCCTAAAACGATAGATCGAAGCAAACCTGGTGGCTTAAATAACATTGAGTCAAGAGTATTATCTTTTAACGGAAGGATGGATGTTTTTTCTGCGCCTGCCAAGGGAACAGAAATATCGGTAGAATTTAAACTCTTGTAAGATATGAGCAAAATCCTTATTGTTGATGATCATCCATTAATTGCTCAGAGTTTAACGAGTATTATTAATGATTCAAAAGTAGGCGCGGTGACAGCAATTGCCACTACAGCAAAGCAATGCTATGATTTGATGGCATCTAAGCATTTTGATCTGATTTTGCTCGACATCAATTTGCCCGATGGTAATGGTTTAGAAATTTGTAAGTCCATCACTCAAAAGTATCCTCAGGTAAAAGTATTAGCCATTACTAGTTTTAATGAGTACACAATAATCCGGAAGATGCTAGAAAATGGGGCATCTGGCTATGTTCTTAAGAACTCCATGCCTGAAGAGGTTATCGAGGGAATCGAAACAGTTCTTAAGGGCGAAATATTTCTATGCCACGAAGTAGATTTACTTCTTAAAAAGAAATCAGATCAACATGTGTTTCTTACACCCCGCGAAACAGATCTTTTAAGACTTATCTGCGATGGATATACTAATCCTGAGATTGCTGAGAAACTTTTTTTAGGAGTCGAAACAATAAATAGTTACCGAAAAAATTTACTTTTTAAGTTAAATGCTCGTAATACTGCGGTCCTTGTGAAAATTGCCATGGAACAAAAACTTATCTAGGTTTTTAGCAAACCCTTATGTGTAGGGGTTCAATTCCTTCCTGTAAAACATTCATCGAGAGTAACAGTTTCTTCATATATTTACACCAACTAAAATCTAGAATAAAATATTGGATTTAGTTCGGCTTGTATTCCTTTTATCGTATTCAAAACTTTAGCCACCATGAGAAAAACTTTTATTCTATTATTAGTCGTAGTAAACTTGACTTCTTTTGGTCAAAAGAAAACTGCTAAAACTAACTGGTTGCAGGATAAAAAAGAGTTCACAGGTCGCTGGCGTGTTGGATTTGGTGTCGATGTTATAGAACCAACAGGCATTGATGCTCAGTTTTATAGGTTGAGTAAAATTTGTACTAACGATTTTTCAATCATCAAAAAGATGTCTATCGGAACATGGGTAGGCAAGGAGGGGGCTGTTACCGGAAGTCTATTGAGAAAGATTAATGGTTGGGAGTCTGGAGGTATTCGGTATGGAATTGACCTCAAACTTTACATCCCCATAATTCTTAATCCCTATATAGGTATTGGGGCTGAAGGAGGTTCGCGTAACCTTTATGGCTCACTCGATTTTTATCCCGATGCGGTTGGCCGAATAGGGATTGAGCAAAAAATTCTGGGTGTGAAGCTTTCATCAACCACGTCGTTGAATGCAACTATTTTTATTGATGTTAAATATAACAAATGCTTAACAAAAAACTTTAGCTACATACTACCTTGTTTTGGCCTAAGATTTCATTTTTTGTAAAGAGATGAACGAAAAACTGATAGGTTTATTATCGGAATCAATTTTAATCATTTGTTTGTAGGGATATTGAAATGAGTATTTAAGCTACTGGAATGAATGATAATTTCGAATTTATTGATGAGGAAATTTACAATTTGAAGATGTTGAAATAAACGCAAAGAGAATAAACTGTTATGGTTTATTCTCTTTGAAGCAATAGCCTTACTCCCTTAATTATTGATAAAATTGTAGATTGTTAAATTTCGAAGAAGTTAATACTGTTTTTAAGATTCTCTGATTCTTGATTAAGCAATATTGCAGTTTGTAATAGTTTTTCAGCAGCCTGAGCATTCACCTGAGTAGATGTGTCGAACATAATGATGGCATTATTTATTTGCTCAGATCCAATACGTTGTTCGTTACTGGCGGAAGCTATCTCTTGGACTAGTTTTGCCGTTTTCTGAATATCAGGCATCAATTCTTCCATAAGTTTCACGACATTCTTAGTCGTTTTTACGCTAGAATTTGATAGTGAATTGATTTCATCGGCTGCATTTCTGCTTTTCTCGGCAAGTTTACGCACCTCAGCTGCCACAACTGCGAATCCTCTTCCATATTCACCTGCTCTTGCTGCTTCTACAGCAGCATTAAGTGCAAGTAGGTTAGTTTGGAATGCAATATCATTGATGATTTTGATTTTTTCTGCAATCATATTAATTGCATTCAAAGATTCATCAGAAGCAATACTCACTTCATTTGCATTAGAGGCAATCTTACTTGCAATTCGTTCTGCCTCGGCTGCATTATTGGAGTTGGCTTGGATATTTGAAAGCATCTCTTCCATTGAGGAGGAAACCTGTTCGGCCGATGATGCTTGTGTAGCAGAGGCGTCCGCTAGATCTTTTGAATCACTCGTAATTTCCACCCCTGTTTGATCAATTTTTTGTGATGAGTCAACCACCGAGCCAACAATTTCGAGTAACTTAAGCTTCATGTCTTGTATCTTGAAAAGCAAATAAGCGAGTTCATCATTCCCACTTATTTCCATTGTCTTTGTCAATCGACCCTCCGATAAATCTTCAATAACAGTTTGTGCTTGACCTATTGAATTTCGAATGTTCGTTACGATATAAAAGGTAATAAATCCTGATAAAACTAATGTAATTATGCTACTAAGAATTACAAACCATTGAAACAAGCTGAATGATATTTTCATTCGATTCTGCATGTTTATTGTCTGGGTCGATAAATCTTGTTCAAGGGATTGAATTTCGGATTGTAATCTATCCGATAGAAGTGAGATAGGACCACCCTGGTCGACCATGGGTTGTACTTCAAAAACTACAGAAATGTTATCGTAACTTTCAAATGAATTTAGCATGTTCATTATCTCCTTATGAGAAACAAACAGGGTATCTTCAATAGATTTAAAGATGTTGACTAATAGTTTTCGTTGATCCTCGTTATTCCATAAAGGAGCAATTTTTTCAAGTTGATTTTTAATCTTTGGAAATTCAGTGGATTGCAATTCTTTCAACAGGATTTTATCTGGTGTATCAACCTGTTTCTCAATATAAACCCAGCTCCGAATCAACATTTTGGATTCGGAAACTAAAGAGTTTAGGCGGTTTAATCGATCAACCGATGGGGAGTAAATTTCGGAAATATTACTAACTGCATTTCGGTTACGATTAAGAGTAACCAGGGTAATTACTCCGGTTATTACGATAAGGAGCATAATAAGCCCAAACCCGAGAGATAACTTACCTGTAACACTATATTTTACTTTCATCGCTTAGCTATCTAAAATTATAGAGATAAGAATTTCAATTTTGAATCAACTTGGAGTCCTCTTCTTTTCATTGAAGTTTCATTCAATTCAAAACCTAATGCATCATCCTTAACTATAAAATTAATGGCCGCTCCTGAAGTTGCTAAGCCAGGCGATTCGCCTATAATTAGTGTTGCATTACTGCCAACATTAGCTAATATTTCTTTTATTAAAGAACTATATTGATTCGAGATATAAAGAACATGACATTTTGAGATTTCCGCAGTGGAATTAAATTCTACAACTGAAATTGGTTGGGAGAATACTTTTTTGGTTGCTGCAAGTTTCTTTAACTCCACAGTCATTGAACTTGATCCAAGAACACCTATTACAAAATTGCCAGTCTTATATGATTCTGGCCAATTCACATATTTAATAATGTTATAGATGTAGTTTGTCTTGAGTTTTTCATTTTGTCCCATTGCACTTATTGAGAATAGAACAAAAATACTTGATAAGACTAAGTAGTATCTCATTTGTAATTTTAGTTTGATTATAAGCGCGAAATTAGGAAGTAATTATGGATTTGTTTCATAACAAGTTGATGATTTAAATCATTGGAGAAAGTGTAACAAATTGATTTTTTTATTATTTGATGTAACTAATAGAATGTAAGTAAGATAATGAATAATTATAGTATGAAAATGATATTTATTTTCAATGAATTCTATTCTACGTATTATAAATCCTACAAAGTCTCACT
>JAYTVX010000116.1:0-4838 GCA_043743775.1 Bacteroidales bacterium
TCCAAAAGATGTTTCGAAAGCTTATGGGATTAATTGGCTTTGTTCCCATGAGATAAACTGTGATATCAAGGAGGTTGTTTCAATAGGCAACGACTTTAACGATTTGGATATGCTTAACCTTACAAATGTCTCATTTGTTGTGGACAATGCTCCTGTTGAGCTTAAAGATCAATATAGGGTAGTTCCCTCAAATGATGAGAATGGATTTTCAATTGCTGTAGAGGAAGCTTTATCTATACATCAATAATTCCTAGGTCTCGAATAATATAAACGTCGTAATCGCCTAAATAGGTGAATCCTAATTTTTTATAAAGATCAATGGCGGCATGGTTATCTTTATGAACCTCAAGTTTTACTTGATATCCTTTCTGTTTAACAAATTTCAGCGATTCCCTCGCCAGTTTTAACCCAACACCTTTTCGTTGATAATCAGGATGTACTCCAAAATGGTGTAGATGAATTCTTCGTCCATCAAAGGTCATCCACGATGTTCCAATAATCTTCCCAAATTTCTCAACCATAAGCATTTTACCGCCCATACTGACGCTCTGCTCAATGATTTGGAGATTATCGCCACGCTGTGCACTGCCAAGCCCTGTTGACAACCAAATCTCCATGAGTTGATCAAAATCAGATGATATGAAATCTCTTACGGTAAATTTTTCCATAATCTTTAGAATATATAAATTACACCATGCTAGCCAAGCTCCAGAATAGCTGTAATGCTTCACGTTTTTCCTTATTGAAGTCAAAGGAGATATTATTGCGAAGATAAAACTCAGCATCTGGCTTGGTAAGTTTTATTGGTGGGTATAAATCGATTGACTCTTTAATATTTTCAACACCTTGCCTGAGCGCATTATTAAAGGAGTCGATAAAGGAGCTATCGAGTTTTTTATTTGCGGTCCATGCTGCAAAAACGAATGGCAGTCCTGTTAATTTAATCCACTCCTCGGCAAGATCGTATTTGTACTTAAAATGAGACTCTAGTTCAAAAACTTTATCACCAATAACAACCAGTCCTTCGTAAGGGTCAATATCCTTTAATGAATGCTGAGGTGTATAAGGTGTCCATTCTGGGCTTATCCTCCAAAGGTTATGCGCAAGAACTTTAACAAGAACTACAGATGTTCTCGATTGGTAATCGAGGTAAACTCTTTCAATGGTTTCAATCGGAGAATTACTTAATAACACAACCGTTCTAACAGATCCTTGGGCTCCAATACAAAAATCTGATACTATATTATATAAAGGTATTGTAGGTATAGCTGCAACGGGTACTAAACCCAAATCGCATTCCCCGCTAATAACCTTTCTTGCACATTCCGCAGGATAATCGAGAGATAAATTGATTTCGCTTTGAATACTAGTATGCTGGAGCCCGTAAACAAATGGAATGGTATTAAGGTATGAAACTGCAGTAACTCTAATCTTTTCAGCCATTTTTATACTTTTTAGAGAACTAAACAATACCTGTAAAGTTTAGTTTAATCAACACCCCACGAAATTAGTAAAATCAAGCTAAAAGTCTTTTTTACTTCTATGAATATTCTGGAAATAAAAATATTTTTTAATCTAAACTCTTTTAGAAAAGGGAATTTCATGGGTTGTTTATTAACTTTGGCACAGATTTAAAATTTCAGCTATGGAGCTAACACAATTAACAGCGATTTCACCTATCGATGGTCGATATCGTAGTAAAGTCGATGAATTCTCATCATACTTTTCGGAGTTTGCACTGATAAAATATAGAGTTTATGTTGAGGTTGAATACTTTATCGCCATTTGCGTTATTCCTCTTCCTCAGCAGAATAGAGTTGATAAATCCACTTTTGATGCAATTCGACAGATTTATTTACAATTTTCATTAGAAGATGCTTCGCGAATTAAGGAAATTGAGCAAACAACCAATCACGATGTTAAAGCGGTTGAATATTTTCTTAAAGAAAAATTCGAATTTTATAATCTAAGCAAGTATAAGGAACTTATACATTTTGGGTTAACTTCTCAGGATATAAATAATACAGCATTCCCCTTAATGATGAGGGATTCGTTAAAAGATGTATACTATCCTAACTTAACTCGAATAATCGATAAACTAAAGCATCACGCCTCAGAATGGGCTAGTATTCCGATGCTGGCCCGAACTCATGGACAACCTGCATCGCCAACCTCCTTGGGAAAGGAGATTAAAGTATTTGTTGAGCGTTTGGAGGCACAGCTGAAGCAGTTGAAGGCGATACCATTGTCAGCAAAATTTGGCGGGGCTACTGGTAATTTTAATGCACATCATGTTGCATACCCCGAGATTGATTGGGTTCAATTCGCTAATGCTTTTGTAAACGAAACCCTTGGCCTCGATAGATCTCAAACAACAACTCAAATAGAGCATTACGATAACCTTGCAGCTCAATTTGACTGTTTAAAAAGAATTAACACAATTTTTCTCGATTTTTCGAGGGATATGTGGACTTACATATCAATGGAATATTTTAAGCAAAAGATTAAAAAAGGGGAAGTGGGTTCATCTGCAATGCCACATAAAGTTAACCCGATTGATTTCGAAAATGCCGAAGGCAATTTTGGGATGGCCAATGCTCTTTTCGAGCATCTATCGGCAAAACTTCCAATATCCCGTCTCCAGCGCGATTTAACCGATAGTACTGTAATGCGGAATATTGGCGTACCAATGGCTCATACGCTAATTTCTTTTAAATCACTATTAAAGGGAATTGAGAAGCTGTTACTCAACGTCGATGCTATTAATGCGGATCTAAACAAAAACTGGAGTGTGGTTGCCGAAGCCATTCAAACTATTCTACGACGTGAAGGGTTTCCTAATCCCTACGAAGCACTTAAGGATTTAACCCGTACCAACAAGATTCTTACCCATGAGGATATACTGCTGTTTATTGAAAATTTGGATATTGACTCACAGGTAAAAGAGCAGCTTAAACGAATTACACCATTCACCTATACAGGTATATATTAGAGAGATTATTGCTTAATCCTTCATGTAAATCTAATAGTGTGCCAATGATATTCTTCGACTAATTTAATTTTCTACCTTTGTCCGAATTTGAAATGATTTAATCCTAATGTTTTTATACTAAAATATAGATGAAAAGATTCTTTAAAATATTTCGTTTTATTTATCCCTACAAATGGAATGCATTCGCAAATGTTGGTTTTAACCTTTTGGGAACAATCTTTGGGCTTTTTTCTATTGCGATGATAATCCCTTTTTTAAACATCCTCTTTAGTATACAGCCATTAGTCGAAGTAAAGCCAGTATTTGCCTTTAATTTCAATGCCATTATTGGTTACTTCAACTACTTTATATCTCAATTGATTCAAAGTAATGGTAAGTTTAGTGCTCTGTTCCTTATTGTTATAATCGTATTAGTCACATCCTTATTAAAGAATTTCTTTGCGTACTTAGCATTTTGGAATCTTGCTCCCATAAGAAATGGGGTTGTTCGAGATATAAGAAATGCCTTGTTTCGAAAAATTATGGAGCTTCCCATGAGCTATTTTTCGGATGAGAAAAAGGGAGATATCATTAGTAAGATGACTAATGACGTTAATGAGGTAGAGGTTTCCATTATTCGCTCCTTGGAAATGTTCTTCCGAGACCCTATTCAAATAGCAATATACATTGTTGCACTTGTTGCTCTAAGCCCTAGTTTGACATTATTCGTTTTAGTCCTTTTACCAATATCGGGTATGATTATTGGTCGAATTGGAAAGACGTTAAGGAAAACTTCTTTCAAAGGACAGAAGAAGATGGGAACTCTTCTTTCAATCATTGAAGAAGCTCTTGGTGGATTGAGAATCATAAAAGCCTTTAACGCAGAAGAGAAAATAACCAGACGATTTGAGAGCACTAATAATTTCTACTCCCGATTAATGATTAAGATGTGGCGCAGGCGTGACCTAGCAACACCACTTAGTGAGTTCCTTGGAACGGTTGTTATTATGCTTGTGCTTTTATATGGTGGTAATTTAGTATTGTCAGGTACTTCAACCCTATCTGGATCCGTATTGATTGGTTATGTCACGCTTTTCTACATGATAATTAACCCTGCCAAATCATTTTCTACGGCATACTTTAATATAATAAAGGGATTGGCTTCTGTTGATAGAATAGAAACAATTCTTGGAGCAGAGAATACCATTAAGAATAAGATAGATGCTAAGACAATAGCAAGTTTTGAATCGTGTATAGAGTATAAAAATGTTTGCTTTAAATATGAGGATGATTTTGTTTTAAAGAATGTCAACCTTAAAATCGAAAAGGGGAAAAGGATCGCCCTTGTTGGTCAATCAGGATCTGGGAAGAGCACTTTCGTTGATTTATTGCCTAGGTTTTATGATCTTGAAGAAGGGGAGATTCTCATTGATGGTATTAATATTAAGGAGTATACTCTTGAAAGCTTAAGATCATTGATGGGCAATGTAAACCAAGAACCAATATTGTTTAACGATACATTCTATAATAATATAGCCTTTGGGGATAATAATTTTTCGGAGGAAAAAGTCATAAATGCTTCTAAAATTGCAAATTCACACGATTTTATTGTTGCTACACCCAATGGCTACTATACAAATATTGGTGATAGAGGCAGTAAAATGTCAGGGGGGCAACGGCAACGGGTTAGCATCGCTAGGGCAATGGTTAAAAACCCTCCGATTATGATTCTTGATGAGGCAACTAGCGCACTGGATACTGAATCGGAAAAATTAGTTCAGGATGCTATCGAAAACCTGATGATGCATCGTACATCAGTGGTAATTGCTCATAGATTATCAACTGTTCGTAATGCGGACTTAATTTG
>JAYTVX010000117.1:0-2318 GCA_043743775.1 Bacteroidales bacterium
TGGCTGGCGGTGTAGAAAACCTGCTCGATGCCGAGCATGACGTTTTCCTTGGCGGTCATCCACGGCAGAAGCGAGGGCGACTGAAACACGATGCCGCGATCCGGGCCGGGGCCGCTGATTTCCTTGCCCGCGATAATAATGACCCCGCTGGTGATTTCACTGAGACCGGCGAGCATCATGAGCTGTGAATAAAAAAAGGCACTTTTCAGTGCCTTTTTTTATTAGTTAGATTATTCGTCATTATTCGTGGAATCTAATTTCATTTACCCACCCCGACCTTCGGTCACCCCTCCCTATTGAATAGGGAGGGGTCGGGAGGGTACAGAAAAGAAAAAACAGTCTTAATTAAAAAACATTGATTTGTTAAACAAGAATATTATCCCTTAAAATATCTTTCCACTACATTTGACGAATAACCATTAATTCTCAACGGTTGATTTTATATCAGTATTATTTATCACCTTGTAAACTGGGTATGGGTTATAATTCTTACTCCACTGAGGAACCATGTATCTGTCAAAATAGTTCCAAAATAATAGACCATCATCAGATTGTGGCTCGAGTAAATACGAAGTTAAATAACCTAATTTCTGAGATGTTCTGATAATATAGGTACCCGCATTAAACTCCTTGGTCTCCTTTTCAAATTTACCTTTAATGGTCTCGGTGTAGTGACCCTGATTTAATCTTGTAATAGCCTTCAAATCCTCAATTACAAATTTTTCAACTTCAATTGAGGCTGTTTTATCTAATCTTTCAATAACTAATCCATGCATCTTTAGAACATGAACTACTTCTGGATCAGGGATTGAAAGTATGTATGCGAAAGGAAATTTCACATTCTTCGTAGCAAAATAATCAGCAATATAAGCTACTGTCACATCTTTTCGTCTATCGCTCTTTTTGTAACGTTCATACTCATTTTCGCTTTCAACTTTATCGGCTTCAAAGGTTTTGATCGTTACACTATTCGGGGTTGGTCTGCCTTCATATGCAATTGCAAAGGAATCGACAATAGAAGGATTCAAGCCTCTTGCAATGGTTTTAGCATCAACACCCTTGATTAAATCTTTGATCTCTGCTTTATGTGAAGAAGCATAGTCCATTAACGAAAAGATAAGATGGTAGCATCCCAAAACTCGCGATTTAAAATCTGCGTAAACATAATTCTCATTCAAAATCCCCAAACGATTTCGTACCCCAACGTAGTTACTCAAGTATCGTGGTTCGGCAGCGTATGAAATCCAACCCTTGCTATAATCCATCATATCGATAAATTCACCGTAAAAGCAATTTTCGGTTTTATATTTATCAAGTAATACGCTTGACATTTCAGACATCATCCTATCACGCATGTAGTTGATCAACGAGCGATCACAGTTTGGGTTCATTATCCAAGTAAAAGTAACTGGTTCAACATGGTAAGATCCATTCGTTGTATGACAATCCATAATCACCTCAGGATCCCATTTATTGAGAACATTAGCTAAAACTCCTTTAATCTCAGGCGATTCTAGCTTCATAGCATCTCGATTCAGGTCGAGCATTTGGCCATTATATCTCACCCCAACTCCATTCTTAGGTCCATTCTGATTGGTACGATTCTTTGTACTGATTTTCTCATTCCCATCGGCATTGAGGTCCGGGCAAACAAGGAGGACAACGTTTTTAAGCACTTCAGAGTTCTTATCCTTTAATAAATCTCTAATATACATCAGCGTTGCCTCTTTCCCTTCGACCTCACCTGAATGAATATTGGCTTGAATGTAAACAACAACTCGTTTATCGTTAACCAAATCCTTCGGAGATTTAGGAAGTGGGTTTCCAACAATAAGCAGTGGAATATCTCTTCCTTCGAGGGTTCGGGCAAGGGTTTCTACCCTAACATATTTAGTTGATTTCTTCAGTTGGTTAACAAAAGCCATCACATCATCATATCGAGATGTTGACTCATAGTTCGACTTTTCAGCAATGGTTTGTAGTTCATCTTGTCCAAAAGCAGTTGTTAAACTGAAAAACATAGCTAGACTTAGGAATGAAAATCTTATCATAGTAGAATAGTTAATGAATTGATTGGACTCAAAAAGGTAAAAATAGATTAAAAAGTTAATTGTAAAATAATTGTGTCGATGTGTTGCTGTTCATTAAAAAGTATGTTTTGACTTTATAACAATAGAATACTCTAAAAAGTTTACAGCAACACTGCTCCACTGCAGAACAGCATCACAACTTCTCTGACTTCTTTTTTATTATTACATTTGCAGCCTCATAATATAAGATGAAACGAGTAGTTGTAGGCCTATCGGGCGGTGTAGATT
>JAYTVX010000118.1:0-16475 GCA_043743775.1 Bacteroidales bacterium
AAGGACTGTAGTTTTGAGTAAAAGTCTAAGTTTCATACGCAATTATTTTGGTTATTATTTTGGTTTATAGGTATTTATTGGTTACGATAAACTCGTGAATGCCTCTAACTTTTTCGGTTTTAGAGGTGGTTAAGATAGCGTTTAATTCATATGACCCTACCCCCTTTTTTGATTATTTTATGATCGGAGGAACTCGATGCCAAAAATCAGCAAAAAGATAAATTTTTGGTGTATTTGGTGGAAAAAAAGGCTAGTAGCAATTAAGTAAACCTGACAGGTTTGGGTTGTTGAAAAAACCTGTCAGGTCTTGAAGACCTGACAGGTTTAGAGTAAATGGTTTAAAATCGGTTTGGAGAAGATAGAAATATCTTCTATTTTTATCTTCTAATCAGCAACTTATACAAAATATGAATAAGCTTCAACCATTAAATTTTGGTTCGTATTATCATATTTACAATCGTGGAAATAATAGCGAAAATCTATTTTTAACCACCGATAACTATACTTACTTCCTATCCCTTTACGACAAGTATATAACCCTAGTTGCAGATACCTATGCATGGTGTTTGATGCCAAATCATTTCCATTTGCTAATTCGGGTAAAGGAAGAGGAGGAAATTAGGAGAGGATTAAACCGAACTCTAAACCTGACAGGTTTAGAGTTCGAAAAAAACCTGTCAGGTCTTAAAGACCTGACAGGTTTGGATAACGACCTGTCGGGTTTGGTTTCCCAAAAATTTTCTAATTTGTTCAATGCTTACTCCAAGGCATTTAATAAGCGAGAAACGCGCCATGGTAGCCTATTTGAGAGTCCGTTCAAAAGAATAGAGGTTCATAATGAGGCGTATCTCCGACAGCTGGTGTACTATATCCACTCAAACCCTTTAAAACATGGATTCGTCGACAATATGCTCGATTGGCCGTGGAGCTCATACCTTACTATTATATCGGTAAAACCCTCGAAACTCCAGCGCAGTTCAGTACTGGGATGGTTCGATAGCCATTCGAATTTTATTGCTTACCACAAAGAGCAGCAAGAGCTGGATTTAATTAAGTTCTCGTTACTAGAAGATTAGAACCATTACTAACCCCAACAGGTTTTGAAGACCTGTTGGGGTTGGACTGTTGAAAAACCACTCGGGGTTAGACTGTTGAAAAAACCGTCAGGTCTTAAAGACCTGACAGGTTTAATCTTCTATTTATTTTACCATTCAATTAGTTTATAGCACAAATCTATAATATCGCTAACCGAGACAATATATACACCTTTATAACAGTTTAATTTTAGAATATTTTTCTTTACCTAAAACAAAAAAGGAATAGTTGAAACAAGTATTATTGTACTCTAGTATAATGAAAGTAATCCGTTTCGCTGGAAACGTTTATTTACGATTTGCTTGAGAATGAATTAATCTTAAAATTATTGATTTTGAAAAAAGCACTTACCGGTAAATTACTACCTATCATACTATTAGTACTACTAGTAGTGGGTGGTTGTCAAAAAGAGAATCCCACAACAGCACCAACGATTACAACTTCGGCGCTGAAAAATATTACGGCATTGTCTGCCACCTGTGGAGGGACAATAACCTCCGTTGGAGGTGAGCAAATCAAAGAGCAAGGAGTGTGCTTGAGCACTTCGGCCAATCCAACCGTATCAGATCTAAAAATTACTGATGATTCTGGATCAAGGAATTTTACCGTTTCGGTCATTGGCCTATCGGAAGTAACCACCTATCACGTCAGAGCTTATGCGACTAACGCTGTTGGTGTTGGATACGGTGATGATATCTCCTTTACAACTGCCGCTATTCCGCTTCCTACTGTAACCACTACTGCAATATCAGCTCTTTCGTATACCACATTGACAACTGGTGGAGTAATCGTCACCGATGGAGGTTCCCCGATTACCGCCAAAGGGGTGTGCTGGAGTACTTTGGAGAACCCAACTACTGCCGATTTAAAGACCTCAGATGGGACTGGAATTGAGAACTATGTTAGTAATGTTACAGGGTTAACTCCAAGTACAGCCTATCACTTAAGAGCATATGCCACCAGCTCTAAAGGTACAGCATACGGTGATGATATCCCTTTTACTACGTTAACTATTCCTACTGGTATTCCCTCTTTAACAACTGTTGCAGGAACCTCTGTTACCACAACCACTGCTGTAAGCGGGGGTGGAATACTCTCCGATGGAGGGGTTGCAATTACCGCCAAAGGAGTTTGCTGGAGCACTACCGCTGATCCTACTATCGACGGTTCAAAAACCACCGACGGATCGGGTGCGGATAGTTTTGTTAGTAACATCACGAATTTAGCGGCAGCCACAACCTATCATGTAAGAGCTTACGCCACAAACGCCTTGGGCACAGCTTACGGGAATGATATTAAATTCGCTACAACGAAAGTAACCTCAACAGCAGCTGAAGAATTTCTATTAGGAAACCCGAGTAACGCTACAACGAATGCTGCAAGCCCCGATTACTTCAGTAACTACTTTTTGTCTAAACCACAATACTGTTTATCGTTTAACAACACTACGCACAATACCAACTGGACCAGCTGGCATCTGTTTGCTGGCGATCTTGGAAGTGCTGGACGATCATCTACCTTTTCAGCTGATCCAGATCTCCCAGCAGGATTTTATGCAGTAGGGAATTGGGATTATAATCATACTTTGTATGGTTTTGAAAGGGGTCATATGTGCCCATCAGCGGACAGAACCTCAACTCCTGAAAATAATCTTTCCACCTTTGTAATGTCGAATGCAATTCCTCAGGCGCCAAACTGCAATTCCCCCACCTGGAGTGGTTTGGAAGACTATTGTAGAACCCTTGTAGGCCAAGGAAATGAACTTTATATTATTTGTGGTCCATACGGAAAAGGTGGAATAAGTGCCGTTGGATATTCCGAATTTGTTAACGGCGATGGTGGCGTGAATATTGATGTTCCCGCTCAGGTATGGAAAATTGTAGTTGTAATCCCTAACGGGAATAATGACATAGACCGTATTGATAATAATACTCGCGTAATAGCAGTAAAGATGCCCAACACTCAGGCTTGTTCTGCTCAGAATTGGAAATATTACAGGACATCCGTAGATGACATTGAAGCCCTAACCGGGTATAATTTTCTGTCGAATGTTCCAGATGCAATCGAATCTGTGATTGAAGCAAAGGTGGATGCCGTCCCGTAAGATTATTACAATTCTTAAAACTATTATAAAACCTGACAGGTCTTAAAGACCTGTCAGGTTTGTTTTACCCTATTCTAAAATACAGCCCTCACCTCCATGCTCCCAGTATGAACAACATTGCCGGTTGAAATGTATCTGCCATTGTAGCTGATATTCATTTCGAAGTAGGTTGATATTTTCCTTCGAATTTTTACCTCCCAGGTTGCGTTTGTACCCGGTTTAAAGCCTTTCAGAAACTCATACTCAAGGGGAGTTCCCAAATCGCCCTTGAAATCAATTTTCGATAAGCTGGATGTGAAGTTAACCCACGATTTGCCTCGCAAACTGTAACCCATCTCCGCTGAAACGGTATGCTTTTTATTAACCTCAACCCCTGATATATTTTCTGAATACTCATATTCATACCCCATTTCAGCAGTGAATCCGAGCATTCCCGAATATCTCAACTTCAAAGCGGGTGTGCTCCGCTTGATGTTGTAGCTGCGTTGCTGGAAAAATTCCGACTCCTGAATTTTTCGATCCTCTAGATAATTTAATCTCAAGCTGAAACCTGAGGAAATTCCTAACCACACTCCTATTTGGTTACTTCTTAACTTTGCGATTTCGAATCCGTTTGCAAGAATCTGCTTTGCAATTGAGCTGCTATTAATCCACTCAACTCCAAAAGCCCGGCTAAACCGATTGAATGCGATTGAGTTTCGATAGTTCTCTGAGATGCTAACCAGATTTGTGTCGTAAACATCACGCTGTAAAGGGTTGATTGATTTAGAAAAATCAGCATAACCATTCTTTTGCCTTGTACTGTAGGAGAACTGGTTCGATAGTTTTTTCACAAACACGCATAGCATGGATGTATCCCGAATCAGATTATCAGGACGAATATCGAACTGAGCGCTTAGCGCATTATTGTTTACCGAAATATACTGATTCGATGATAGGTTTATCCGTATATATTTTGCCTCATCCTTAAACGTTGCAATCTCGAACTCGTCGAGCTCCTTGACCCCATTAGCATTGTAATCGTTCCAGGTATAAACACCCTGCCCAGCTGGCACTTCAATGTAGTAAAACTGGAATTTAGGCTCGAGCCCACTCCCCAGCTCGTACCCAAGATTTGAGGTGATAAAACCTTTGGCGGCAACAAAGTAGTAGTCTAATCGACCCAATAGAGTATTCTCCCTTTTTACGGTCTTTGACAATGATGTATCAACTGGATTGAAAATTCGATAGCCGGCGTAAATATTCAGTCGGCTGTTCTGTCGCTTTGCCAATCGTGCCTTCAATCCAAGATCCTGTGAGAATGAGTACAGCCGGAACTCACTTTCTGGCGACTTCCAATCCTTACGATACTTATAGGAAAGCCCAACCATCCGCGGAAGCGAATCAGGTAACCCAACGCTTAACTCCGATTGAGCCCACCTAAAACTAGTGGGCAAAAGGCGATTAGATCCAGCCATTCTCTGGCTATTGTCCTCGCCTTCTATGCTTAGGCCAGTAACAATACTGTAGATTTTGATATCTGTTTTTACCCTTATCCGATTAAAACTGGAAGATTTAAGCGAATCGTTGGATAAAAGGTTGCTGAACTCGACCTCATTGCTAATCCTTGATGATATATACCCTCCACTAATACTATTCCTAAAACCGCGATAATCTGCTCCAATCTTTAATCCCTGCGATGTTCCTGTAATCATCCAGTTAGTCGATTTAAAACCAAATCCGGCTATTAGCTCTTTCTCATCACCCCCGATTAGCCGTTGGCTGATATTCCAATCCCGATCAAACTCGACGGGCCGATACCTATCTATATAGGTAAAATTAGGCGATGTGATAACTCCACTTCCAAAAACCCACAGACTTCGAATCGAATCGCTTCTAATGCTTCTCTTAAACTCCATTTTAAAGGCCTCCCCAATATCATTCCTTTTATCAATCGATGAGAATGTATTTAAATCGTTGCGGCTAAAAGCAACCTCGGAGTTGATAAAATCGGCATTTGAGAACTTCCTTTCTACAGAAATAGTTGCCATCTGCTTTCGCTTAGGAGTTACCAAAACCCTTACAGGTTCGTAGCTGCCCGATGGTTTGCCGTTGATAGGGGCAATCCAAACATACACCCTCCCATTCGCGCTACTATACTGAGGAATATAGCTCCCTTTTCCATCGCCTAAGTACGAAAAGTTTACAACAAAATGTGAGATTGTTGGATTTGTAGAATATTTATAAATCTTATAATTAGCCGTGCTTACAAGAGTGTCCCGCTTCTCGTACAGAATCTTATCGGGGTTAAACGCCACCGAATCCGCTTGTGGAATAATTGCCTGATCGATTCTATCGCCGATTTGCTCAAGTAGATCAATCTGCTCTTTACTCATATCCTGATCAACAGGTTGATTCTTGCTATCCTGTTCCGAGAAGGCATTAACCCGGACTGTTGTATTCTTTATCCTCTGCTCTACCCCCGAGGTAACCACAAACCGGGCATAGCTCCGCTCGGTATACTCAAATTCAACGTTGATCCTGATACTCCCAGTAATTCGCATCATGGGTGTGAAGGTCAATTCTGCTGTATTGTAATCGATGGTATACTGATTCGTTTCACCCCGAACCATTAACTTTCCATCAACGTAAACCCTTTCGCTACCAGCTATCACAACGAGATAGGTCTCCCCCTCCGATCCCGTTAACTTATAGGGACCCTGATTCCCCTCAACTCCAATAAAAGAATTTCGCGAGAACTTCCCCTTTGCAACAGCCGCAGAGGCCTGAATACGTGTTGAATCATCTTTTGACGAGAAATCATCATGGATTAACAGCGCAAGTCCTTGGACATTTCGGTTATACCGAAGGAAACCATTACCCCTTGATTTGATTTCGACATCTCCTGCCTGTACTTCGAATTTAGAAGTGTACGCCCTAAGGTAGATTCTGTCGAACTCCTCAAGCCGCTGAGTATTCCCCTGCGGTTGGAATGGGATTGTTTTATCCGATATAGCCCCTTCAATCATGATATGGTTATCAATCTCTCCGCTTAGCTGAAGATTAAGTCCTGAACTCACAACCGCATCCTGATTGCTCCCAAAGCTGATCCCCCTCGAAATACTCCCCGAAGTTTCGATATTATCGCCAAAGGGCTTTGGTGTGGGGTTATAGGCAATATACCTTACCGATTGTTTCCCTAAAAGACTATCGGGTGAAATCAATTTTCCCTTATCCTTATTAAAGTATATTTTTGTAAACGATAATGGGAATACTCTATAAACAGCTGTAATGGTATATCCCTGCTCCAGTAATTTTTGACTTGGGAGTAAAAGTGCTTTAGGGTAGTTGATCCTGTAATAGGAAGAATCTATAATTCTGCCCCTAACATCAAGAACAAAAAGTGATCCTGGAATGATGCTAAGAGTATCGAGCTTAAGAGTATCAGTTATCTCCTGGAATTTCCTTAACCGTCGATTACTGAAAGTCTGAGCAAACAATCCAGCACTTATTAAAACAAAAAACACTATATGGATTAATCGGTACAATCGAAAGAATCTTTTTTTATTGAAGATACTAAAATACATTCATTTTTTCGTGAAAAATAGCCTAACCGCATAGTAATAAAGGAGTTTCTAAATGTGTTTGTATTTATTTATGAATCAGCGCATTAAAAATATTAACGATTTGTTAAATATTTTATTGTGAATGTAGAGTTCAAGGGTTAAATTTACACCCTAATTATTTAGCGAATGGTTTTTATTTACAATCTAGGAGTGAGAATCTATCAGCTCCTAATTGCAGTAGTCTCTACTTTCAATAGTAAAGCGAAGTTTTTCAGGAACGGGCGTAAAGGGTGGGAGTCGCGCTTACGGGAATCAATAAAAAAAGATGATCGAGTTGTTTGGTTTCACTGCGCATCATTGGGTGAGTTTGAGCAGGGACGCCCAGTAATTGAGGCTTTTAAAGTGGAATATCCTGATGTAAAAATACTTCTTACCTTTTTCTCGCCTTCGGGGTATGAGATCAGAAAAAATTATCCCAGCGCCGATTACATTTTTTACTTACCTCTCGATACCTACTGGAATGCAATAAAATTCATTGATATAGTAAATCCAATAGCCACAATATTCGTAAAATATGAATTTTGGTACCACTACCTGAATCAGCTTAAAAAGAGAAATATACCAACCTATATTATTTCAGCTATTTTTCGAAACGATCAGGTATTCTTCAAATCCTATGGTGGCTGGTATCGAAAATTTCTTCGCAACTTCGAGCACCTTTTCGTTCAAAATGAAAAATCCCGTGAACTACTCGCCAGCATTGGTTTAAATAATGTAACGGTTGCCGGCGATACCCGTTTCGATCGGGTTGTTGCCAACGCACAGGCTGCTAAGGTTATCCCCTTAATCGAACAGTTCATCGGAAATTCAAAGGTTATTGTTGCGGGTAGTACCTGGCCTAAGGATGAGGATTTGATAGTAGAGTACTTTAAAACGAATCCCCATAACCTTAAGCTGATAATTGCACCCCACGAGATTCACGCTCAAAATATAGATAAACTCCGGGAGAAGTTTGGTTTAAAGTCATTGTGTTACACCTCGCCCAGCGAGTGCGATCCAAAGGATGCCCAAATTCTGATAGTCGATACCATTGGGATCTTATCCTCGGTTTATCGATACGGAACAATTGCTTACATTGGAGGAGGATTTGGCGTGGGTATTCACAACACCCTTGAAGCGGCGGTGTTTGGCGTGCCAGTTCTCTTTGGCCCGAACTACAACCGATTCCAGGAGGCTGTTGAACTCATTGAAATTGGAGCGGCATGTTCGATAAATAACCACGAAGAATTTGCGAATGCCATAAACCATTTTCTTTTTTCTAAGGATGAACTTCAGAATGTTAATAAAACATCAAACGACTATTTTTTGAGAAAAGCAGGGGCAACAAAATCTATAGTAGAAAGCATTTTACTGTAATATTCAAGCGTTATTTTGAGTGTTTTTGTTTTTTTATCCTATTTTTATCACATAAACATGCTTTTTTTACTTTTTTTTACATTGTTTGTATTATTAATGTCTGATTAACATTTAGAATGTAGTTTCCATTTAAATTTACGAATGTTATTTTATGTTAAAATATTCGTCATTTTAAAATAAAACCCAACCTAAATCTATTATTTATGATCAAATCAATTCGTTTTCTAACCATGCTTACTGGACTGATTTTATTATCAGTTTTGGTAAATGCACAGGGGGTAACCTCCGCTTCAATAAACGGAAAGGTATTTGAAGCTTCGGGAGCAACCTTGCCAGGAGCCAATGTGGTTGCATTAAATGTACCTACTGGTGCACAATATGCTACGATGACTAATACTAATGGTTCCTTCAATATCCCCAATATCCCTGCTGGTGGACCATACAAAATAACGGTTAGCTTTGTGGGCTATAAAGATTTTATTGAAGAAAATTTCCATCTTTCATTGGGTGAAAATCGTGATTTTAGTATTCAATTAAAAGAAGAATCTGTTGCCCTTGCTGAAGTTGTTGTTGTTGGAACAGCTGATAATACATTTAACTCAAGTAGGACTGGAGCAAAAACTAACATTTCAAACGATCAGATACAAAGACTACCTTCAATTTCTAGAAGTTTTGTTGATTATGCCCGTTTAACCCCACAGGCAATAGTATCTGGTTCAGGTATTTCATTCAGTGGCATGAATAATCGGTATAATAACTTCCAGATTGACGGGACTGTTAGCAATGACGTATTCGGTCTTTCATCAAGTGGAACAAATGGTGGACAAGCAAATACTCAACCTATTTCGTTGGATGCTATTCAAGAGCTCCAAGTTGTTATTGCTCCTTTCGACGTAAGACAAGGTGGTTTCATCGGTGGTGGTATTAATGCTGTTACTAAGAGTGGTACCAACACATACAATGGTTCCGCATACATGTTTTATAACAATCAAGATTTTGTTGGCGTTACCCCTATAACCAATAAAGATTTAAAGGCTAAACAGGTGATTGATCCAACATTTAAACGTAAAAAACTCGATGCCTACACCGACAAGCAAATTGGCTTTACTGTAGGTGGTCCTATCATTAAGAATAAATTATTTTTCTTTGTAAACGGAGAGATCGCAAAAAAAGAAATCCCTTCAACTTTTAACATGGGCGAAGGTTCAAATGTCAGCGCAGGAACACTTAAAAAGATCGTTGATAGATTAGGCGTAATCGCTCCTGGTTACACCCCTGGTGATACTGGTAAATTTACTAACTCCACACCGAACAAAAAGTTTCTTGTTCGAGTTGATTGGAATGTTAATGCTAAAAACCGCTTAACCATTCGCCATAGTTATGTAGATGCTTCAAGTGACAACATGTCTAGAAGTGCAGATTACTTCAGGTTTAATGATAATGGTTATAAATTTAATAGCAAAACAAACTCTACCGTTGTTGAGTTGAATACTCGAATAAGCAATCAATTCTCCAACGAGTTCCGTTTTGGTTATACAATGGTTCGCGACAACAGAGAGGCTATGGGAACACCTTTTCCATACATAAAAATTGAAAATATTGATGGAAATTCAAATCGTTCAATTGATCTTGGCACAGAACGTTACTCTATGGCCAATGAGTTAGATCAGAATATTATGTCAATTTCTGATAACTTCACCTGGTTTAAAGGAAATCATACTTTCACAGCTGGTACACATAATGAATTTTTCGGATTCAGAAACCTTTACTTAGCAAATAACTATGGAGCATATGTTTATAGTAGTTTAAATAACTTTCTAACGGGAGCATTACCAAGAGAGTATTCATACTCATATTCAAATGTACCAGGCAAACCAAGATGGGCTCCTGAATTTAAGGCTAATCAACTTAGTGTTTATATTCAAGATGAGTGGAATGTTACAAAAAGGTTTAAGTTAACACTTGGCATCCGTATGGACATGCCAATGTTCCCTGATAAGCCATCAGCAAATACTACCTTTAATTCAGATGCATTCTTTCAAACTTATGGTGTTGCAACAGATCAAATGCCAAAAACAACTCCACTTTGGTCCCCTAGAATTGGATTTAATCTAGATGTTATAGGCGATCGTTCTACTCAAATCCGTGGAGGTGCTGGTATCTTTACAGGACGTCTTCCATTTGTATGGCTTTCAAATCAATTTTCAAACTCTGGTGTTGAATATACCCGGTATTTATTCAATGCTCCTGCTCAATTTCCTGTTGGATTTGCTTTTACTCCAGATGTAGCAAATCAACCCGTTGGAACAGTGGCTGCCTCATCTGAGATTGATGTTGTAGATCCTAACTTTAAGTTTCCTCAAGTTTTCAGGTTGAACCTTGCTGTTGACCAGAAGTTGCCTTTTGGTGTTAAAGGTACCCTCGAGGGTCTTTACTCAAAAACACTCAATAATATACTGTATAAAGATTTACAGAGAGGTGTTTCAACCACTCGTTTAGCTGGTGGAATTGACGAAAGATATAAGTATGAGGTAAAATATCCAACAGCACCACTTCCCTATACTAATGTTATGTACTTAACCAACTCTAACGATGGCTATACCTATTCAGCATCAGGTAGCCTTCAGAAAGATTTTGATTTTGGCCTAGGGTTATACTTTGCTTATACCTACGGCAAATCAATGTCAACTAATGACGGTACATCTAGCCAAGCCTCTTCAAATTGGAGATATATTGAGCAAGTTAATGGTCCAAATGATCCTGAACGAAGTTACAGCGACTTTGATGTTCGCAATCGTTTTGTTGCTTCAATATCCTACAAAAAGGAGTATGCAAAAATGTTTGCAACATCAGTAGCTCTATTCTATAATGGTCAAACTGGTGGAAACTTCTCATATGTAATGAATGGTGATATCAACCTTGATAGCCAAACTGCAAATGATATGGCTTTCATACCAACTGATGCGCAAATTGATAGCTGGATAACCAATAATCAATTCCAAAGTCTTACTGTATCGGGTGTAACTTATACACCAGCAGAACAAGCTACCGCTTTAAAAGGCTTCCTTGCTCAAGAACCATATTTAAAGAATCGCAGGGGAAAATATGCAGAACGTAATGGTGCACATGTTCCATTTGAAAGTCTTCTTGATTTCCGTTTAACACAGGATTTCCATATGATGGTTGGTGATCAAAAGAATACTCTTCAATTAACATTTGATATTTTCAACCTTGCTAACCTTTTAAATAAGGACTGGGGTAGGATTTCATATGTTAGCAATAGTTATAAATTGATGGATTATAGAGGCTTGCAGCCAGTAACTAATTATCCTTTATATCGTTTCAATCCAACTACTCCTGCTAAAGTATGGCAGACCTCCGATTTCACCTCTCGCTGGAGAGCACAAATTGGCATTCGCTATATTTTCAATTAAAAATTCTTTTTAAAATAAAGAAAGGTCGGTTTAATACCGACCTTTTTTATTTTAAGTTTTTTTAACATTTTTCGATTAAAAACAATCCTCTGTATCGATTTTATGCGGTAAAAAGATCTGTTGTATTTTCTGATTATTAGCATATAACTATTTATACAAGGGGGAAACCTTATTGAGTAGCATAATATTCTTTTAAAATACCCTTCTGTGTTATTTTATTGTTTTTTAATGAGATTGGAAAATTATTAACATCTAATTAAACTCAACTATATAGTATCCGATTAAATTTGGCCCTTAATAAAATGTGGAATTCTGAAAACATGCTGCATTTTTGTAAAATGAGTCAATGGCTTCGAGAGGAGGGCATGAAATATCTAAACTCTAACATATTAACAAACAACCTTAACTAATTCTTACTATGATTCGAACTCTAAAAAAACTGCTGCTAATACTGCTCCTAGCAGGCATTACCAGCACATCCTTTTCACAAGCTTTTGTGAAAGGTGTAGTTGTCGATGCAACAAATAACGAAAAACTAGCTGGGGCATCAGTGGTAGTAAAAGGTACTACTTCCGGTGTTTCAACAGATATCAATGGAGGATTCAGTCTTTCGCTAATTGCAGGTAAAAAAACAGTTGTTGTTCAGTTTATCGGCTACACTGCAAAAGAATTTGAAGTAACTGCTAAGGATGGTGAAACCACTGATTTAGGAAATATTCTATTGGCATCTGACCAGATCAGCATTGACGAAGTAAAGGTTTTTGCATCAGTAGCTGTTTCGCGGAAAACTCCTGTTGCCCTTTCAAAAATAGAGCCCCTTCAGATTGAAGAAAAACTAGGAACTCAAGAATTTCCAGAGGTATTGAAATCAACCCCTGGTGTATATGCAACCAAGGGAGGTGGTGGTTTTGGTGACTCACGTATTAACCTACGTGGATTCGACGCGGCAAATACAGCTGTAATGATCAATGGCGTTCCCGTTAACGATATGGAGTGGGGCGGTGTTTACTGGTCGAACTGGGCTGGGTTGAGCGATGTAACCCGTTCAATGCAGGTTCAGCGCGGACTTGGTGCTTCAAAAGTTGCTTCTCCTTCGTTAGGCGGTTCAATAAATATTGTAACCCGCTCAACCGATGCAGCTAAAGGTGGTAGCGTATCATACGGAATTGGAAGCGATGGCTATACAAAAGTGGGATTCGCAATTTCAACTGGATTAACCGAAAAAAACTGGGCGATTACCCTCCTAGGTTCAAAAACACAAGGGAATGGCTATGTTCAAGGAACAGAATTTGAGTCTTACTCATATTTTGTTAACATCTCAAAAAGAATTAACGATCACCATCAACTTTCTTTCACAGCATTTGGTGCGCCCCAATGGCATAACCAGCGTAATGGCGGGGATAAATTAACCATTGCACAGTGGCAAATGCAACCCATGAAATATCGTTACAACGCTTCATACGGCTTTGATATGAACGGGCAACGAAAGACATCTTCATTAAACGTGTACAATAAACCTCAATTCTCGTTGAACCACTTCTGGACCATTAATCCAACAACAAGTCTCTCAACCGCAGTATATGCCTCAATCGGTGATGGATATGGTACAAGTGGACAAAGTTATAACTCCGCTGACCGCAATGCTTGGTATGGTTCTACCAATGGTATACCAAATAGCACTTTTGCATTATCCGATGGTACTACATTAAATCTCAGAACACCAGATGGTTCCTATGACTATGGTTCAATTTTCGCCTTAAACAAGGCAAGTTCAACAGGTTCAAAATTGGTAATGTCGAAAAGTATAAATTCACACAGATGGTATGGTTTCCTTTCGACCTTCAGCACGAAAATTGCTAATATCATCGATTTTTATGGAGGCTTAGATTTCAGATATTATAAGGGAACACATACCAATGTAATTACTGATCTTTATGGTGGCAACTTCTTTATTGATCCTACCTCCAGACCTTTAGTTACAGACCAATCGTTTAAGACAAAAAAATTAGGTGTGGGTGATGTTCTTTACCGCGATTATGATGGCTTCGTTGTAAGCGAAGGCGCATTTGCCCAAGCTGAATATAATAAAAACGGACTTAGCTCTTTTATTTCAACATCTCTGTCGCGAACGAGCAACTGGCGCTACGACCGATTCTATTATGATAAAGATCAAGCGAAATCAAAGACCGCCAACTTTTGGGGATATTGCGTAAAGGGTGGTGCGAACTACAACTTTAACGACCAACATAATGTGTTCGCTAATATTGGCGTTATTTCTCGTGCACCGTTCTTCTCAGGTGGCGCTTTTGTTTCATCAACCACAAGCAATATGATTAATCCTGGTGCAATTAACGAAAAAGCATTCTCGTCAGAAGTTGGATATGGATTCCGTTCAAAATACCTATCGGGTAATTTAAATCTATACCGCACCCTTTGGAAGGACAAAACAATTGTACGTTCTTTGAATGCGAGTGATGGCTCAAGCTTAGTTATGAATGTATCGGGTGTTGATGCCCTTCATAAAGGGATTGAACTTGATTTTATCTCTAAGCCTATTAAAAATTTAGAAATTACGGGTATGATTTCACTCGGCGATTGGAAATGGGATAACAATGGAAAAGGTTTACTGTTTACCTCAGCAGGTGCTCCCTATAATAGTAAAGATGGTGTAGAGGTCCCAGCTGGAGATCCCAGTCAAACAAAAATGAACGTAAATTTAAAAGGTATCCGTGTTGGAAACTCGGCTCAAACAACAGCTGCATTAGGCTTAAAATACGAAATGGTTAAAGGGTTCAACCTTGGATTAGATGCAAACTACTTTGGCCGTAACTACTCTAACTACAGCATAGCTTCAACGGGTGCTACTGTTCCTGAAAACCTTAATTTTAAACAGCCATGGATGATTCCCGCGGCCACTATCTTTGACCTAAATGCTAGCTACCGTTTCAAGATGGGAACCTTTGATGCCACTTTTGTTGGTAATATCAATAACCTGTTCAACGCTGAATATATTACTGATGCAAATGATGGTTCAACACACGATTGGACAACAGCTACAGTATTCTACGGTTTTGGAAGAACGTTCTCTGGAACCTTAAAAATTAAATTCTAAGCAAAATTAAACGTATGAAAAAGATATTTTATTCATTAACAACAGGACTAGTCCTCTCGGGACTGGCTCTGGTCGGGCTGATTGGCGGTTGCACTAAGGTTAACGACCAATTCAATCAGGGATTGTATGATAGTTTAACAAGGGTCACCAATAAAGCTACCTATAACTATACAATGACTGAAGCTGATTATAAAACAATCGGAACTGCAGTTCAAAAACCAATAGCATCTGTTATTAAACTAAAACAGGACACCCTGAAAATTGCAATTGCGGCACACAATATAGTAGACTCTACCAGATTAGCAAATGCGATTGCTGCATTAAAATTAGATCCAACCTATGTGATGGGAGGTTCAGTTACATCCCAGAAATACCTTCCAAATGACGTTATCGCCGGAAATTATGTTCCATTGTGGCTGAATACAACATTTAAGTTTGGTGATGTGGACTCGAAAACCTTACTTGGCTTTAATGCTGAGTATGATACACTACAACCTGTACCTATTGCATCAGCAAGTAAATTCACGCTGATAACGGCCGATTATAGTACAATGAAAGTAACTGCTCTTACAGGAGGGGCCTATTTCGATTCAAAATATAGCCCTACCTACTTTATTCCTACCTGGTTAAATAAAACCACTCCTTATGCAGTACTTGGTGATGTAAAACTTATTCACTATAAATATAATATCGGGACTTTTAATGCACCTGTCCTTGCTACAAGGTGGTTGGTTTCTACCTTTGATGGTACCAGCTGGGGTAGAAATGGTTTTACAACTCCTAAAACACTTCAGTACGTTTTTAAAGCAGACGGATGGCATCTTGATCCAACGGTAAGCTTTACAATGTCAAAAACCGATTATGATATTCTGGTTCAAATTATCTTTAAAGATGCCGACAGGCAGAATTATCTTGACAGTCACAAAACAGCTGAGTTTTGGTGGGGGGCATCGGCCTATTTTGGTGAATTTAATATAGAACCTTCTACCCGCACTTCACTACCGGATTTTGCTGGTCTTTCAGCAGTTGATCTTGAAACGAGAATTTGGAATAGGATTGCCGAAGGTATTAATATAGTACTTAAGAGTAAATTCCCATTAGCTGTTACTCAGGTTAATGGAATCGATGTTCACTACAAAGTAACATATGCAGCATATGTTACATCAATGATATACTATACGGCTGACTTCAAGTGCATCTCAAACGGTACTTCTAGCGTAGCTCCAGAATTTGAGCTAATAACCATAAAATAGTTACTCCTAGAATTTGTATCCTCTATTTGAATAAATAAAAAACCTGTCAGGGGAAAACCTGACAGGTTTTTTTCTTGGTTTTATATTCCACCCCTGTTAATAAACTCTAATAAAATGGTATTGACTTTAACTACGCCCTTGTACTTCTGGCAATTAATTCATCCAACCTATAATAAATAGTACATCCTGCTTATATATTGCTGTAATGGTGATGTTTATAGCTTATCTAGATATGTTGATTGAAAATTTTATTATCGTTAATCGGTTCATTCACAGGCCTCATTATCCCTTCGCGCCCTTACGAGCTGAACACTAGGGTGTTTGTATATTTAATTGAATTATAGCATATTAACTTGTTAATAACTATGATTTAATGTTAATATTTTCGCCCCAATACCATAGCTCTAAAACAGCTTCGGTTTAATAACTTCGTAAATATTTTTTCAGCGAGAGAATTTTCAGTAATTCTCTTTTTTTTCAGCCACATAGAAAAACAGACCAAGTTACACCATAGCA
>JAYTVX010000119.1:0-2153 GCA_043743775.1 Bacteroidales bacterium
CAAAAAAGATGAAGCTAAGGTTAAGCCAGTACGCCAAATTTCAATCTCGTAAGTTTTTTTTGAATGGTTGACACATAAATAGCTATGGTGTCAATTAGGGAAAGGATAAACACAGAGACACAAAGACACGGAGAATTATATAACTCTGTGTCTCAGTGCCTCTGTGTTTAGTTTTAGCTATCTATAAATATTCCATGTGCTCCTGATCGGTGATCTTCTCACAGTAATGGCACTTTAACGAAACATTCTTTTTATCAGACACCCTGAATCGTGGGGTAACTTTCTCGTTATTGGTTACACACTTTGGATTCATACATTTTACAATCCCGGATATCTCATCTGGTACTTCTACAAGCATCTTATCCACAACAGCATACTCTCTTATAATATTCAATTTAGCGAGTGGAGCTACCATTGCAATACGGTTAATCTCATCCTTTTCAAAGAACTTATCCTCAATCTTGATAATCGCTTTTCGGCCCATTCGTTGACTTTCTAGGTTAGTCCCAAAAGTTATTTTACTGTTAATCTTATCGAGTCCTAGGATTGTTATAACCTTAAAAAGATTCTGTGCGGGTATGTGGTCAATAACGGTACCATTATGAATCGCGTTAACGCTGAGTTGTTTTATATCTTTCATGATAATTTCCTTTTAGAATGTTATTTTAAACCAAGAATTGAAACCATAATAGCCATGCGGGTGAATACCCCATTAAGAGCTTGGGAAAAATAGTAAGCCTTAGGATTATCGTCTACATCAATATGAATCTCATTAACTCTAGGGAGTGGATGAAGAACTTTCATATTTGGTTTTGTATCCTGAAGCATCTCGTTACGAAGCACATAAACATTTTTAACCTTTTCATACTCCAAAGGATCAGAGAATCTCTCGCGTTGAACTCTAGTCATGTAAATAATATCGGCATCTTTAATATTATCAGCAAGATCAGAAGTTTCGGTATATTTTAAGCCAATACTATCGAGGTACATTTTATACTCAAGGGGCATTTGCAATTCCTTCGGTGAAATAAACGTGAACGATGCATTGAACTGTGACATTGCCATCAGCAAAGAATGTACAGTCCGTCCATATTTCAGGTCACCAACCATCACTATTTTTAGATCTTCCAGTTTACCTTGAGTTTTTCGAATGGAGTATAAATCTAAAATGGTCTGTGTTGGGTGCTGATTTGCTCCATCACCAGCATTGATGATTGGTATGCCCGAAACCTCGCTAGCATAACGGGCACTACCCTCAATAGGATGACGCATAACAATCAGATCGGAATAATTGGCAACCGTCAAAATGGTATCCTTTAAACTTTCACCCTTCGATACGCTAGTTGATGATGCTTCGGAAAATCCGATTATACGTCCACCAAGACGATTTACTGCGCTCTCAAAGCTTAGGCGAGTTCGTGTTGATGGTTCAAAGAAAAGCGTAGCAACAACTTTACCCTCGAGAATTCGCTGATGAGGATTTTTTTCGAAACCTTCGGCAAGATCGAGAACCTTTAGAATCTCTGCCTTGCTTAAATCGTCAATCGAAACTAAACTCCTGTTCTTCATATTATTTGGTTTAACTAGTTATGAAATTGTCAATTTATTTTTCAAAAAAATGCCCCGATAAAACGGGGCAGCTATATTGTTTTTAAAAAGGTAGCGATTGCTGAGTCAATCTTCTCGATTTTACCTAAAACACTTTCTTTTCTACTTTGCCTTACCGCAACGGCGATAAAGCAGGATGTATCAAATTTTTGTTCCATCAGACTGAGATTTTCATCTTTTACCAGTTTCATTATATCATTCATTGCAAGATAGCCAAAAGTTATCTTATAAATATCATTTACCGTTTTAACTACAAGAGGAGCATGATCTAAAGCTTCGG
Organism: Bacteroidales bacterium; assembly: GCA_043743775.1. Taxonomy (GTDB): domain Bacteria; phylum Bacteroidota; class Bacteroidia; order Bacteroidales; family Tenuifilaceae; genus UBA8529. The sequence goes on from JAYTVX010000119.1 coordinate 1,889, forward strand.
CTGCAGCCACTTTGTAAGCGTTTATAAGACCTGAGACTCCCAACTTTGTACCTCCAAAATACCTTATTACTACAATAAGGGTATTGGTAAGGTTATGGCTTAGAATTTGTCCATGAATAGGTCTTCCCGCCGTTCCTGATGGCTCACCATCATCATTAGTACGCCAATGCTCACCCTTAAATCCAATGATATAGGAATAACAGTGATGACGTGCATCATGGTATTCCTTACGTAGTGAAGCAAGAATTTCCTTTACTTCCTCCTC
>JAYTVX010000120.1:0-25405 GCA_043743775.1 Bacteroidales bacterium
TAACTAGCATGTACTCTTTCGCTGGTCTTACACCAACTTCAGCTCCTGATCCAAATAGCAAAGGACGAATGTAAAGTGAAGCCCCTGATCCAAAAGGAGGTACAAACTTTTCGTTTAACTTTACGGCTTTAAGAACCGCTTCTTTGAACAATTCCGTAGGAACTTGTGCCATAAATACACCTTCGGCAGAACGCTGTAAACGTTTAGCATTTTCGTCCCAGCGGAAAAGGCGGATACGACCATCTTTCCCACGATATGCTTTCATCCCTTCAAAAGCTTCTTGACCGTAATGCAAACCAGAGGCAGCCATGTGAATTGAAATGTATTCAGAATCTGATACCTCTAACTCACCCCATTTACCATCTTTGTAGGTGCAGCGGATGTTATAATCGGTTTTTACGTAACCGAACGGGAGGTTTTTCCAATCTAGCTGTTGCATGATAACTATAGTATTAAAGATTGATACAAAATTAGACTTACAAAAGTAGAGTATTATGGATAATATATTATTACTTTTTAGATGTTTTTAATCATAATAGTTTAAAATTGTAATTAAAAATTCATCTATAGTGATAATTTGTAATCAATTATGAGTATTAAGTTGAGACTTAACGATTGAGGGTTGAGTATATCGGGTAATATCAAAACAACTTTAAAGTGGGCTTGTTTATCTTCCTTATTTGCGGAATGCTTGCTTTGTTTTTAGATTCGGAAGGGATCTTTTGAAACTTGTGGAAGGTAAAAAAAGTGGGTAAGCTACTTATATCGCACCGCTACAACAACTTACCCTTGCTACCTTCCGGTCCTGGGGGGGTTCAGCAGGAGCTGGTCGTATAAGACTTACCCACCGCAAAGGTAATAACATTGTAAAATGTTCAATAACAATTGACGTTTTTTTTTATTATTTCTAATATCTTTGCTAAAACCTTAAAATTATAATTCGATGGAACCAAAAAGTAATCCAATGTATAAAAGCGCAATGACCTCAGGATTAATCTTGGGTATAGCAATTGTTGTTTATTTTCTGTTAATCTATGCCATAATGGGTGTTATTAAACCTCCATTCTGGATTGCCATTCTACAATACGTTATCATAGTTGGAGGTATAATCTATGGTACTAAAAAATTCAGGGATGAAGATTTAGGTGGTGAAATATCTTATTCAAAGGCACTTGGATTCGGTGTCCTTGTTTGTGTTTTCGCATCGATTATATATGGTATATACATGATTCTTCTTATGACTGTGATTGATCCAGAATACATGTCAAAATTCATGTCTATAATTGAAGAGGAATATGTAAAAGCGGGTCTAAGTGAAGAGCAAATTGATAGCATGATGAAAATGGTTGGTAAAATGCAATCACCATTAATTATGGCATTGTCAACCATATTCTCGTTTGCTTTTATGGGTACAATATTCTCTCTTGTAACATCCGCTTTTCTTAAAAAGGAGAAATCAATTTTCGAAAATCCTTCAGAACAAAAACAAGAGTAGTTAATGGATATTTCAGTTGTAATTCCGTTATTAAACGAAGAGGAGTCTTTACCTGAATTGGTTGAGTGGATTGATAGGGTGATGGTTGCAAAACAATTCTCCTATGAAATTATTCTTATCGATGATGGGAGTACTGATAGTAGCTGGAGCGTGATTGAGGCTTTATCAACCAAATATAAAACTGTTCGTGGGACTAAGTTTCGTCGAAACTACGGTAAATCTGCTGCACTTTATGTCGGTTTTGAAGCAACTAAGGGTGATGTTGTTATTACAATGGATGCCGATTTGCAGGATAGTCCCGATGAAATCCCTGAACTTTACAGGATGATTAAGGAGGATAAATTTGATCTTGTTTCGGGGTGGAAGAAGAAACGCCACGATCCAATTTTTTCCAAGAATATCCCCAGTAAATTCTATAACTGGACCGCAAGACGCATTAGTGGTATTAAACTCCATGATATGAATTGCGGTCTTAAAGCTTACCGGAGTAACGTTATTAAAAGCATTGAGGTTTATGGCGAAATGCACCGTTATATACCTGTTTTAGCAAAGTGGGCTGGATATAGAAAGATTGGGGAGAAGGTCGTTCAGCACGGTGAGCGAAAGTATGGAGTAACCAAATTTGGATTGGAGCGATTCATTCGTGGCCCGCTCGACCTTTTATCGGTAACTTTTATTACCCGCTTTGGGAAAAAACCGATGCATCTATTTGGCATGCTTGGTACGCTTATGTTTGCAACAGGGGGGATTATTACGATTTGGATGATCATTGATAAACTAATTTCACAGCATAACCATATAAAGTATCGCGCAGTTACCGATCAACCTTTGTTCTATATTGCTTTGGTACTTGTGATTATTGGTGTCCAGTTTTTTATGGCAGGTTTTTTGGGTGAACTTGTCTCACGGAGTTCATCCGATAGAAATCATTACTTGATTGATAAAGTGATAGGATCATAATCATTGATTATTATCGTTTAAAAAGCCACCCTAATTCTAGGATGGCTTTTTTCTTATTTTGAAAAGTGATTGATTAATAATGACTTATGTGTAGTAAGAAATTATTTATATTTTACAAAATATACTAACTGTTTATACCAACTCCATTTTTAATAGGCTTTGAAAAAGCGTATCCCCTACTTTTTTTAAGAGGGGCAGGGGAGAATTCAGCCCAGGGATCCTAAATTCACCCCCTTGTTCCCCCTTAAAAGGCAGAAATCCATCACGCAATGGTAGAAATACACACTATTAGAATCTAAATTGATTAAACTTAAAATAGTTTCTAATTTTTTTTCGATTAACTAAATTGTTGAATATTAGTTGGTGTACATTTTTTTAATACTTATTCGTGAAAATCAAAATTCACAAAAGGGTTGTCTTGATTAAATTTGGGTAGTATTTATATAAAACTTGACATAGATGTTTGATAAGTTTTTTTGTAATTTCTAATAATCTGAGGTTTGGCAGTTCACTTTTTTGCTTTTCAAAAAGTAGAAGTTTAAGGGCGATAGAAGTATGATTGAAAACCTATAATCGTTTGTGTATTTCGCATAATATTCCAAATTTATATTATTGCAAAGTCCATGTAATCAATGCTATATAAATTCAATGATATATATCATTTAGTAGGATCAATTTCAAAGTTGAATCGTATATTGTCGAACAATAAAACATAAATCAAAGACCTAAACTATGAGAAAAATAATCTTAATTTTTTTTATTATCTGTACATTATCATCTTTGAATAAAGTACAGGCATCAATGGCAGCATCAAATAGTTCATCTAGCGATAGTGTATCGTTTAGTCTTAATGCTGATATCGTTAGCCGTTATCTATGGAGGGGATTACTATATTCTCCAAATCCTAATATTCAGCCGTATGCTTCAATATCATATAAAGGGCTAACCTTTGGTGCATGGGCTTCTTATGGAATTTCTACTCCGTATGCTGAGACTGATCTGTATCTTTCATATGCAATTGGTCAGTTTACTATTTCAGTGAATGATTATTATGCGGCGAGTGATGATAGCTTAGTAAACTATAATTATTTGAACTGTAAAAAGTCTGAGACGCTTCATTCACTTGAAGGGTCGATTATTTATACAGGCCCTGAATCATTTCCAATATCATTAACAGCTGCAACCTTTTTTGCCGGAAACGATGATTCTGATGGAGATGGAAAGAACGATTATTCAACCTATTTTGAAGTTGCTTATAATGCTGAAATATCGGGTACTCCTTTAAAGCTTTTTGTTGGAGGAACACCTCAAAAAGGTCTTTATTCCGATAATGCCAACATTGTGAATATTGGTATAAATGCCACAAAAAAATTAAGAATTAGCAACACTTTCGAATTACCTGTTTTTGGTTCCTTGGTATTAAATCCCAATTCAAAGGATATGTTCTTTGTTTTTGGTATCACTTTTTAAAAAAGCAGACTTATTGCATAATAGTGAGAGTAGTTTATTTAATTTACTAATAAACATTGTATTATGAGCAGAGTGCGTAAATCAATCAAAACTCGAATTGGAATTGTAGTTGGTATTGGTGTGTTGATTACCTCAGCACTCTTAACTACTACATCAACCATTTCGTTCAGGAATAAGGCTATTAAGGCCGCTCGTGAAGAAGCGTTAACTTTCGCTCAAAAATTTGCTCAGGATATCAAAAGACCTATGGAGGAAGCTTTAGATGCTTCACAATCTGTAGCTATGGCGATGACTGCTATCGGTACTGCACCGAACGATATTTCCTTATCACGTGATGAAGCAGAGAAGTTATCAGCTAAAGTTCTATCTAGTAATAGTGCATTCCTAGGTTTCACCATGTGTTGGGAGCCCAATGTTTTCGATGATAAAGACAATTCTTTTGTTGGTACACCGAAATCAGATAAAACAGGTAGGTTTATCTCCTATATTACAAAGGGAGATGGAGGCAATTCGATAATTGAGCCATTGATTGATTACGAAACGGAGCAGGCTGGACCATGGTATTGGGTACCAAAATTAACCAAGAAAAATTTTATTAATGGTCCCGTATTATATCCAATTCAGGGGGTTGATGTACTGATGGTCTCATTTATGACTCCGATAATTAAAAATGGAAATTTTCTAGGGGTGACTGGGATCGATATCTCTGTTGATTTCATCCAAAAAATGGCAAAGAGCGCTGATCTTTTTGGTGGGAATGCTACAATTACAGTAGTATCATATGATGGGATTTATGCGGCTCATACCAAAAAACCGGAATTGTTGAATAAAACAATTAAGGAGGAATACTCTAGTAATTATAAGTCTCAGCTCGATGACATTCATGGTGCTAAAGAAATTATAATCCTTGATGATAATAATCTAAATCTTTTTATACCCATTCATATTGGAAATATTACCACTCCATGGCAGGTTCGACTTTTTGTCCCAAAGGACTATTTGCTTGCAGAAACTAAAAGAGAGATGTGGCGGTTAATTGCGATGGGGTTAATTCTTTCTCTGTTGAGCGTAATCGTTATTTACTTTATGCTAGGGAAAATGGTAAAGCCAATAATTCTTGTATCGGAACTTGCTAATAAAGTATCTACAGGTGATTTAGTAGAAGTCGAGCAGATTGAAGTTGAAGAGGATGAGATTGGTGTTTTATATAGCTCATTTAAGCTGATGGTTGAAACGCTGAGAGATGTTGTTGTTAATATTACTGCTAGTTCTGTGCAGATTGCTTCTGCTAGCGGTGAACTTAGTGCCAATTCACAACAGGTTGCTGAAGGTGCGAATGAGCAAGCATCTGCTGCGGAAGAGGTTTCATCCTCAATGGAGCAAATGGCTGCCAATATTCAACAGAATACTGACAACTCAAAACAAACTGAAAAAATCGCAATTGCATCATCTGAAGGGGTTAAAAAGGGGAAAGATGGTGCTTCGATGTCTGTGACTAGCATGAGAAAAATTGCAGAAAAGGTTTCAATCATTGGTGATATTGCATTTCAAACCAATATACTTGCTCTAAATGCAGCCGTAGAGGCTGCTAGGGCTGGAGAACATGGAAGGGGATTTGCTGTTGTTGCCGCAGAGGTTAGGAAACTTGCCGAAAGAAGTAAGGTATCTGCAGATGAAATAAACCGATTAACCGAAGAGGGTGTTCGATTTGCGGAGGAAGCTAGTCAAAGGCTCGAATTAATTGTCCCTGAGATTCAGAAAACAGCTCAATTGGTTCAAGAGATAACATCGGCAAGCCTTGAGCAAAGTCAAGGTGCCGATCAGGTTAACAATGCTCTTCAACAGCTAAATGCTGTTACTCAGCGGAATGCAGCTACTTCCGAGCAAATGGCTTCAAGCGCTGAAGAATTATCGAGTCAGGCAGAACAGCTAAAAGATGTAATTGGATTTTTCAAGCTTTAGGTTTGATAGATGTTGATAAGCTGTAATTAGGGAGTCCTTTACTTTTGGACTCCCTTTTTATTTGATGGGTTGGAATAAATGCAATCAATATTTAATCATATAAACTACATGATATATAATACAGTATGATGACTAGTGTTTTAAAACACCTGTTTTAAAAAACCACTTAGTACTAAAAATGATTTCTTTGTCTGAATCAAAATTTAGACTATGAATGCTATTTTGAACCATCGAACAATCAGAAAATACAAGAGCGATCCAATTGATGAATCAATTTTGAACGATATTCTACTTGCAGGTACCCGTGCATCAACTACAGGAAACATGCAGGTATACAGTATAATTGTCACCACTGATCAAGAGATAAAAAAACAGCTATTACCCTGCCATTTTAATCAATCAATGGTAATTCAAGCCCCAGTTGTCCTTACCTTTTGTGCCGATTTTAATCGATTCAATAAATGGTGTTTGCTGCGCAAAGCAAATCCCGGTTACGATAACTTTTTATCATTCTTTACTGCTGCAATCGATGCTCTGCTCGTTGCGCAGAATGTTTGTATTGCTGCCGAAAAGCGAGGTTTAGGTATTTGCTATTTAGGTACGACAACCTATACCGCCGATAAGATTATTGATATACTAAAACTTCCACAGGGAGTCGTTCCAGTAACAACTGTAGTTGTGGGTTATCCCGATGAAACCCCTGAATTAACCGATAGATTGCCTTTGGCAAGCATTATTCATAAGGAAATCTATCAGGATTACTCTGAAGGCGATATCGATCAAATATACACCGCAAAAGAGGCGCTTTCGAGTACCCATAAACTTCTTCAAGAGAATAGTAAAGAAACATTAGCCCAAATTTTTACTGATAATCGTTATACGAAGAAGGATAATGTTGCATTTTCAAAGGTTCTACTGAAAGTCCTCGAACAGCAAGGGTTTATGAATAATGAGATGGAGAGTTAACGATGTTAATCGGAATTCAGGAGTCAGAAGAAGGCATTAAGAGCTCAGAACCTCAACCCGGAACTCAGAACTCAGAACAGATAATCCTCAACCTCCATAATTTCTCGTACCATAATCCGTTGTACTGATAAGATTTATATAACTTTGGTGCAGCCATAACTGTTATGAGGAGAGAATTCAAGATCATTTTATTCTTTACATTACTTGTTGCATCCAAGCTGTGCTCTGCTCAAAGTTTAAAGGTAAACTTTTCAGATATTAGGAAAATCAAGACCTATAAGATTTCTGCTTTAAGATGCAGTGATACTCTATTAATACAAAAAACCTTAAACAGTTACCTAATCCCTTTGTACAAGAAGGGTTTTTTAGCTGCCTCAATCGATTCTTTCTCCTGTGATTCTATCAATTTAATCGCCTATGGTCAGATGGGTGTTCAATATCGCTGGGCAAAACTTTTACCGGATAGCACAACAAATATGATATTCAATGATGTTGGTATTAGAGTGCATCGCTTTTCAGGGAAACCTGTAAACCCTAAAATCTTCGTAAGATATATAAATTCAACCCTTAAGCAGTTAGAGGATAATGGTTTTCCATTTGCATGCGTTAAACTCGATAGGGTAAGTGTTTGCCATTATAGCATAAGTGCAAATGTTAATATTGATAAGGGGCCAAGGGTTGTTATCGATACTATATATCTAAAGGGTGATGCAAGGATTATCCCCAAAAAATTAGCGGCTCTTATTAATCTGAAAAAAGGAGAGTCTTACTCTGAATTCAAGATTAAACGAATTGACCAGAAGCTTAAACAGCAACCCTATCTGAATATTATTAAACCCTCCGAGATTGAGTTTCTAAATCATAAGGCAAGGGTCTATTGTTACCTTACCAATAAGGCTGCGTCGCGTTTCTGGGGTCTAGCTGGATTTTATAGCGATAAAACGGATGGTAAGATTAAGTTGAATGGCGATATCAACCTTTCACTGGTAAACTCATTGAGGTATGGGGAGAAGATCAATTTCATGTGGAGTGCACCAGGAAAGGGCACACAGAATCTGAATATCAATACCGATTGGCCTTTTATCTTTGGATGGCAGGTTGGAGTGGTTAGCTCATTATCGTTGTATCGACGTGATAGTACCTACATTACCTTCAACCCGAAATTTTCTTTTAGTTTTTTTGCTTCCAATGGTGGTAAATTTTTACTGAATCTTGATTATATAAAAACATCATATACATCAAGTACTCAGGTACAGCAAACTCAGTATGGCAATTCAACTGCTCTTCTGTATGGCCTAGGTTACGAGTTTAGCAGTCTCGATAATCTAGTCCTTCCTACAAAGGGAATGATTATTAAAAGCTATGTGAATACCGGTAGTCGGAGTTTAAATCATAGTCAGAGCCCAACCTCTAATCTAATTGACGGTGAACTATTGGTCGAGGGTTTTATCCCCCTTTACGAGAATAGATTCATTCTGGCACTACGCTCAAATTCTAGACTGAGAGCAATTTACAATACAAAAGGTAGCACTACGCTATTCGAGAATGAGATGTATCGGGTTGGTGGCATGGGAACCATCCGTGGATTTAACCAAGAATCGGTTCTCTCCTCTGTTTATTCAATTGCAACGACAGAACTACATCTAAGGATGAGCGAGGGCTCAGGGATTTACCTATTTGCCGATAAGGCTTTTGTAAAAGCCTATGAGCTAGGACATGGTAATGATAGATGGCCACTAGGTGTAGGATTAGGAATAAATATGGTTACAAAGGCTGGACTATTCAATCTGAGTTACGCTCTAGGGCAAGGGTTTGGGCAGAATTTGGGATTTAGAGATGCTATGGTGCATTTTGGGATTGCAACGGTTTTCTAGAATATAAACCAACACTTAGGATGATCATGCTATTAAAGTTTCTTTAGAATATCAGGGATTTTTGTATAGGAACAGGTTTTAACCTCTTCTCTTAAAACTATTTGGAAGAACTCACAGAACATACAGTCTAAAGCCTTTATAGCATAAGTACCTTGTACCTTACCATCACAATAAGTCCCTGCAACAGCCCAACAGCATCTTCCTCCATTCTCACCTGAATTTAGTCCGTTAATCTTTATTTTGATCGCAGCTGGACACACACCTAATTCATTAACCTTAACTCCATTCTGCTCCCTTCCGCATTTTTTTAATTCCCAGCAATTTTCTTTCATAAGACTGAGATTAGGCATTTATGTATGATAAACGAAATTGATAGGAATTATGGTTAAATTTTTTGACAGGTGTAGATCTGGTGAATGTAAATAGCTATTAATAACCTTTGGTATAATGGACAAAATGGGTGCTGTTTTTACACCTCAATTTTAGAGTAATGAAAGATGCTTTGGTTTGTAAGTTTTTATTAGAAATTTTTAATGGGTGACTTATTTTTTTCTATTTTTCAATCAACCCCATAACCCCTAATCTTTCAGCCACTTCATTCAACTCAGCAAGTACCTGAGGAATTATAGTAATACCATTCATGCGTAGCTTCTCCTCATTCAATCGTTCCGGGTCACCGGGGATCATAACTGGAGGTTGATTTGCGGCACTTTTGGCATTGCGAAAGGTTTCAATCCATTCGTCCATCTTTCCCTTGAACTCATCCGCTGGGCGAAAAGCATCAACCCGCATAGCACCAAAGAAATGGCCAAGTCCTTCACCTACCGATTTCTCTAAAAGGGGTAGGTATGCCACCTGAGGTGGAACGAATGGGCCAAAGTTGGCTCCTGAGAAAACGGAAGAGAAAATATCAACCAATGAGGTCATGCAGTAACCTTTGTGTCCACCGGTAAGGGTATCTCCACCCAATGGAAGAATAGCTCCACCTCTAAGTAGAATATCGGGATCATCCGTTGGATTACCATTGGCATCTTGAACCAAGCCCAAAGGAGCTTTTAACCCTTTTTTCCCCATGATTGCTAGTTTGCCTCGGGCAATTGGAGTGGTTGCAAAATCGGCTACGAATGGGGGTTGCTTTAGCGTTGGAATTGCAACTGCAATTGGATTTGTTCCAAGGAATTTGCTTACTGAAAATGTTGGAACCACCAATGGGTTGGCATTGGTCATTGCTATTCCAGTCATATCGTGCTTCAGGGCCATCATCGAGTAGAAACCTGCGATACCAAAGTGGTTGCTATTTTTAGTTGCAACCCATCCGGCTCCCGCGATTTTAGCCTTTTCAATAGCAATTTGCATCGAGAACTTTGCTGAAACAGGACCTAATGCATTATCCCCATCGACCGTGGCCGTTGATGGGGTTTCGTGTATAATTTTAACTCTTGGATTAACGTTAATCCTACCCGCATCGACCATAAGGAAATAATCTTTAACCCTCATTAGTCCGTGTGAAGGGATTCCTCGCAGTTCTGCTGCAATTAGTACATCTGCAATAATATCAGCATCCTGTGTAGGGCAACCCATCTTCTCGAAAAGGAGGGCCGTATATTCCTTAAGGTAGATATGTTGGAACATAAAATAAGTTAAAAGTTAAAAGTTAAAAGAATCAACTACTATCAGATCTTTGACTTATATGAGGTTTGGTAAATATTTAATTTTTTTACTTACCACTTACCGCCCTCTGCTTACCTCTTTTCTTCTACTTTCTAAAAACATAAAAAGCATTTGCCTGTGCCATTGGTGTTATCTCCATATCGTTGATGCAAACATGGTCGGGTCTAGTAATAACGTATAGAATGGCATCGGCAATATCCTCCCCAAACAAAGGAACTAGTCCATGGTAAGGGCTCTGAGCTTTCTCTTTATCACCTTTGAATCGAACCAGCGAGAATTCGGTTTCAACCATTCCCGGTCTGATTTCAGTAACCTTAATATTATGTTTTAGCATATCCTCCCTCATACTCTGCGATAGCGCATGAACAGCATGTTTTGAGGCACAATATACATTTCCATTCTCATAAACCTGTGTTCCAGCAATTGATCCAATATTAATGATATGACCTTTCTCGCGCTCAATCATCATTGGTGCAACTTTACGAGTAATGTAAAGTAAACCCTTGATATTGGTGTCAATCATTCGTTCCCAATCATCAATAACGCCATCCTGTATGTGATTTAAGCCTACTGCAAGACCCGCATTGTTAACAAGAATATCAATTTTTTGCCATCTTTCAGGTAAGCTATCAATTGCTTTATCAACGGACTCTTTGCTGCGGATATCAAAATTTAATGTAAGAACATCTCTTTTATACTTTACCTCAATCTCATGCTTAAGAGCATCAAGTAGTTCACTTCGTCTGCCTGTAAGAATAAGGTTATAACTATTCTCTGCAAGCATAATTGCCGTTGCTCTTCCTATCCCTGATGTCGCTCCTGTTACTAATGCTAACTTCATACAATTAAAGTGTTTTTTTTGATTTGTAAATATTTTTTTTGATTTTAAAAAGGAGTGTAAAATTACTAAAAAAAAGGAATATTGCTTAATAATGTTGATAGGTTTAATAACAGCGTTGACAAACACATGATTGGTAGAAGATTAAAAAATTGATGAGTTGATTGATTGGCTTCTTATTTAATGTTAGTATTTTTGACCTCGATTTGGGAGTTGGTTCAAGTTGTAATTTGGTGGTGTGGCAAGTAGGCATATGAATATTGAATTAATGAAATTATGTTAAAGTCCAGTAACCAAAACCTAGGAACGAGCAGTTAGAAATTATTATTTGAAAATAAATTAAACATTATCAATATTATTACCATGTCCTCAATTGAAGTAAATCTCGAAACCGCTAGGGAGCTTGGATTGCTACCTGAAGAGTTTGAAATGATTAAGAAAATTCTTGGTCGAGTGCCCAATTACACGGAGTTGAGTATTTACTCGGTAATGTGGTCAGAGCATGCTTCCTATAAGAATTCTATCAAGTGGCTCAAGACACTACCCCGTAAGGGAGACCAGATACTCGCTGAAGCGGGTACTGAAAATGCTGGTTTGGTTGATATCGGCGATGGATTGGCTTGTGCTTTTAAAATTGAATCGCATAATCATCCATGTGCTGTAGAGCCTTATCAAGGAGCAGCTACGGGCGTTGGTGGTATAAATCGCGATATCTTTACCATGGGTGCTAGGCCAATTGCTCAACTTAACTCATTACGTTTTGGGAGTCTAACGCTTGATCGCACAAAATGGCTAATTAAAGGTGTTGTGAAGGGTATTGGTGATTATGGTAATGCTTTTGGCATCCCTGTTCTTGGGGGCGAAGTTTTCTTTGATGAATCGTATACCATGAATCCATTGGTTAACGCTATGTCGGTAGGGTTAATGGAGAAAGGAAACATGGTATCAGCAATATCAAAAGGAGAAGGTAATCCAGTATACATTGTTGGTTCTTCAACAGGTAAGGATGGTATACATGGTGCTACCTTTGCATCGGCTAATATTACAGAAGATTCAGCCGATGATATCCCATCGATTCAGGTGGGTGACCCATTCCAGGAGAAGATTCTTATGGAAGCATCACTTGAAGCGATTACCACTGGAGCGCTTGTTGGTATGCAGGACATGGGAGCTGCGGGGATTATCTGCTCTACCTCTGAGATGTCTGAAAAGGGTGGATGCGGGATGAGAGTTAATCTGGATAAAGTTCCTTTGAGGCAAAAGAATATTGAAGCTTTCGAAATTCTTCTCTCAGAATCACAGGAGCGAATGCTCATGGTAGTTCACAAGGGACGCGAGAAAGATATTGAAAAGGTTCTCAACAAATGGGATTTAAGTTTTGCCATTATTGGAGAAGTGACAAAAGGCGACAGGCTTGAATTCTTCTACCATGGCGAAAAGGTTGCCGATGTTTCTGCTTCATCCTTAGTGCTTGGTGGTGGTGCTCCAATTTATGATAGGGAGTACAAAGAACCCGCTTACTATAAGCAATATAAGAAATTTGATATCAACAAGATACCCGAACCTCAGGATTTGCATGAGGTTGCGCTTCAAATAGTTCGTAATCCCAATATTGCATCTAAACGCTGGGTCTACGAGCAGTACGATACCATGATCGGTACTGGCAATATGAGCACCAACTTTCCCTCAGATGCTGGGGTTTTCAATCTCAAGGGTACGAATAGAGCTCTGGTAATGACCGTTGACTGCAACTCTAGATATGTAAAAGCTGATCCCGAAATTGGCGCAATGATTGCCGTTTCGGAAGCTGCTCGAAATATTGTATGCACCGGAGGGAAACCTCTAGCGATTACAAATTGCTTAAACTTTGGTAACCCATACAACCCTGAAATTTACTGGCAATTCGTAAATGTTATTAAGGGAATGGGAAGTGCTTGCGAAAAATTTAAAACACCTGTTACTGGTGGTAACGTGAGCTTTTACAACCAAGCATCGATGGGTGGTAAGGAGGAGGCTGTTTTCCCAACGCCAACAATTGGTATGATTGGATTATTGGAGAACAAGAATCATCATACCACACTAGCATTCCAGGAAAAGGGTCATATGATTTACCTGATTGGCCGTTCGCATAATGATATTGCATCATCTGAATACCTTTTCACCTATCATGGTGTTAAGGAATCCCCTGCACCATACTTCAATTTGGACGAAGAGTATAATATCCAACAAACCGTTTATCAACTGATAAGCAAGAACTTCATTCAATCAGCCCACGATGTTTCAGATGGTGGACTCTTTATCACTTTACTTGAGAGTGCAATGCCGCGTGGCCTTGGTTTCGATATTACAACCGATGCTGAGATTAGAAGCGATGCCTTTTTATTCGGTGAATCGCAGGGTCGAATAGTCGTTACCGTATCAACATCCCGCGAAACACATTTTATCGATTTTATGGTTGAAAGCAAGATTCCATTCTTTGCACTGGGACACGTTACTAAATCAGAGATTCGAGTGGATGATGTTTCCTTCGGATTTATTGCCGATTTAAAGAAGGTGTACGATAACTCCCTTGAAGATCTAATTACTGGTCAGAATACTGCTTTGTAGATGAATCAAGAAAAGACGAGTAAAACAAAGCAGGTTGAGGCGATGTTCAACGACATCGCTCCGAAGTATGATTTTTTGAATCATTTTTTAAGCCTTGGTATCGATAAGGTATGGAGACGAAAAGTAATTCGGAAGATTGTTAACGATAATCCAACCGAAGTTCTTGATATTGCTACCGGTACAGCCGATTTGGCTATCATGTTGGCAAAAAAACTTCCTAAGGTAAAAATTATTGGGGTCGATTTAGCCGAAAATATGCTAGAGGTTGGTAGGAGAAAGGTTGGTAACCTTAAACTATCAAACCGCATATCGCTAAAACAGGGTGATTCACTATCCCTTCCCTTTGAAAATGAATCCTTTGATACAGCAATGGTTGCTTTTGGTGTGCGAAACTATGAGAACCCTGTAAAGGGGATGGAGGAAACACTTCGTGTATTAAGAAAGAAGGGAAAATTCTATGTGCTTGAGTTTTCCATGCCTCGCAAATTTCCGATGGTTCAACTTTATCGTTTCTACTTTAAAGTGATACTCCCCTTGGTTGGTCGAATGGTATCGGGGCATAAACAGGCATACACATACCTTCCTGAGTCTGTGAGTACATTTCCAAATGGTGATGATTTTATTCTATTGATGGAGAAAGCTGGTTTCAAATCTTGTAAATTCAAAAAACTAAGCTTTGGGATTGCTACCATTTATGAGGGAAGAAAAGAGTAGAGTGCCCTAAGAGCCTAAAGTAAATAAAGGAAGCAACTTAGATTCTTGTAATTCTAAGTACTCGAAGCACTCAAGACACTTTAAGTACTTTCTTATATAATATTTACACTTATTCCCCGTTGCTATAAGCATAATTTAAGAAAGTGATAAATCACAGAAAATATGGTGTTTTAGTATTGATACTTGCATTTGTGGTTACTGCAAATGCACAGTACAAGAAACCTGTTCATCTAAACGAATCCGATTATGATTTAGGCAAAAAACTTCATTTTGGATTTTCGATTGGGTTTAACACCATGGATCTTAAGATTAAAAATGGTAAGGGCATCGAAGTGTCTCCAGATCTGAAGGATACAACCCAATACTTTGCTGATGTAAGCCATTTAATACCAGGATTTAATGTTAATGCTATTGTTGATTTTAGGTTAACCGATAATTTTCATTTACGATTTTTACCAGGATATGCATTTGGCCAGCGAAACCTAAATTTTTTCTTTCCTAAAGAGAAACTCGAAAGACAGATGAAGATCGAATCATCGTTCATTGAACTTCCTATTAGCATAAAGTATTCGGCTGAGCGGGTTAACAATGTAAGGCCATACATTCTCTTGGGTGGAAATTTTAGAATTGATTTAGCATCCTACAAAAAGTTAAATATTCAAGAGGGTGTCCTGCTGCGGCTTACAAAGGCTGACATGTACTATGAAATTGGATTTGGAACCGATTTCTTTCTTGAGTATTTCAAATTCTCAGTTGAGTTCAAGTATTCCCTTGGATTGCTTAATGTTCTATCACACGATTATGCCGATGGTGCTGAAAATTACGTTCAAGCAATCGATAAGGTCAACTCTCGAATTTTCATTGTAGCATTTCATTTTGAGTAGTTAAAAAATGGAGCCAGGAGCCAGGAGTCAAAACTCTTAATCCAGAACGTAGAGCATAGTGCTTGGATTCAGAAATAAAGAACTACAACTTAAAACCCATATACCAGAACTATTATCCCATGCCCGTTGAAATAAGCATAGAACTTTCGCCTAGTCAGGCTGCTGATGAAACCCAGCTTAAAAGGGCTATCTCCCAAAAGTTGAACATTAAGTTTGATAATGTTGGTGAGTACCGAATTATTCGCAAATCTATTGATGCTCGTAAGAGTCGGATTAAGGTGAATATGGGGATATGTGTATATAGCACTGGCGACGTAGTTGATTCCGATGCTCCAGTTTTTCAATATCAAGATATACGAAAATCAGCTCCCGTAGTAATTGTTGGTGCTGGCCCAGCTGGGCTTTTTGCAGCATTAAGATTGATAGAGCTAGGAATAAAACCCATTATCGTTGAACGGGGTAAACAGGTTAGCGATCGGAAACTCGATATTGCTATGCTTAGCCGGGAGCATCAATTAAACCCCGACTCAAACTACGCATTTGGTGAGGGAGGCGCAGGTACTTTTTCTGATGGAAAACTATATACTCGATCAAAGAAAAGAGGTGATTTTAAGCGTATTCTTTATACTCTGCACAACCATGGTGCCGATGAGAATATACTCTACGAAGCACATCCTCATATAGGAACTAATAAACTACCCGGTGTAATTACTAAAATCAGGGAAACCATTATAGATCATGGTGGAGTGTTCCTTTTCAACAGCCGAGTTGCTAGTATTCAAATTAAAAATGGGATTGCCTCTGGTGTTAAACTGATCGATGGTCAGATTATTGAAGGGGGTGCTGTTATTCTGGCAACGGGTCATTCGGCAAGAGACATTTATAAACTTCTAATTGAACAAAAAATAGAAATAGAGGCAAAGCCTTTTGCCATGGGGGTAAGAGTTGAACATCCACAGGAGTTGATCGATTTGATTCAGTACCATGGTGCCAAAAGGGACGAATATTTACCTGCAGCATCATATAATTTGGTTCATCAGGTGGATGGGAGAGGGGTTTACTCATTTTGTATGTGTCCCGGAGGATTCATCGTTCCTGCGGCAACAGCCCCTGGTGAAGTTGTTGTAAATGGGATGTCACCATCTCAACGTAATTCTCGTTTTGCAAACTCAGGGATTGTGGTTGAGGTTAGGCTTGAGGATCTGGCTTCATATTCTAAGTATGGAGAACTTGCAGGGCTAGAATTCCAGAATGAGCTGGAGTTACTTGCAGGTAAGAATGGAGCATTTGGTGTTAAAGCACCTGCCCAACGATTGGTCGATTTTGTTGAGGGTAAGAGCTCAAGTTCTTTACCAGTTTGCTCATATCATCCTGGAGTAAATCCATCGGCTATGCACGAATGGCTTCCAGAATTCATCTCTAAACGTCTTCGGTTAGGATTTACAGAGTTTGGTAAGAAAATGAGAGGGTATCTTACGAATGAAGCTTTAATCCTTGGTGTAGAATCAAGAACATCCTCACCAATTCGTATTCCTCGTAATCCCGATACACTCCAACATGTGAGGATTAAAGGGCTCTTCCCTTCCGGTGAGGGTTCAGGGTATGCCGGTGGCATTGTCTCCTCGGCGGTTGATGGGGAACGATGTGCCGAAGGGGTGGCTAATTATATGAAAGGTTAATTTTTATAATCATTTTTCATTTATTTCCTTCTAAACTCCGAGCAAACAATTGCCGTGGCCATTGCTACGTTTAGTGATTCAACTGTGGATCGGTCGTTTGCAAAGGTTGGAATGTGAATTTTATGAGAAACTACTCTTTTGACTTCAGAGCTGATCCCGTTCCCCTCGTTTCCCATTACGATAATTCCCTTCGAGGATAATTTCTCACTGTAGATATCATTTCCCTCCATGAATGTGCCATAAATGGGGAGTTGTTCTTTCTGAAAATTCCTTAGAATATCAGGAAGGTTACAATATATTACCTTTACCCTTGAGATTGCTCCCATGCACGATTGAATAACTTTTGGTGAAAAAGAATCGGTAGTATCATGTGAGCATAATATACAATCGATTCCAAACCAATCAGCCAAACGAATGATTGTACCGAGATTCCCTGGATCCTGAATGCTATCGAGAGCTAGGGTAATAGAGTCTAAAAAATTGATTTTAGTGATATCGTATTCCGGAATATTCACTAATGCTAAAACATTTGATGGTGAACTCAATCCGCTGATTTTCTTCATCTCATCAACAGAAACTAGGATACCCTCAAACCCTCTCACTTCTTTATCATCCCAACTTGTAGTATGGTAGAGGGTTTTAATTTCCATCGACGAACCAATAATATCATCAACTAGGCGTTCACCCTCGGCAATAAAATAACCGCTTTCATTTCTAAATTTCTTTACTCTTAAAGAGTTAACTGATTTTATGCTGTTTTTGCTAAGCATTTTCAACACGTTATTATTGAACTGCAATTTACGGAATGTTATGGATAGCATTAGATAAAAAATGCTACTCTTTTGTGTTTATTCGGTGTAAATATCCATAATTACACGTTTTTTGTTTACCAAGGGGATTTGATTTTACTTGAATAGATGTCATAGAATGAAAAGCTTTTTCTATCTTTCTGAGGCTTTTTATTGCCTAAATTTGCCTTTTTCGAATGATGATAAGTTTCAAAATCAACCTATTACGATATATAACTTTAAGAAGGATACCCCTTCTATTTATACTCTTCACTATAGTTTTAGTGTCTTGTAACATTACCCGCAATGTCCCAGAGGAGAAGTATCTTTTGAATAAAGAAATATTAAAGATTGATACAAAGGATATCAAGGCTGGAGATATTGAACCTTTCCTTCGTCAAAAGCCGAATAAAAGAATCATAGGTTTTCGATTTCACCTGAGGATGTACAATACTGCAAATCCATATAAATATAAGGGTATAAACAAGTGGTTAAAAACAATTGGAGAAGAACCCATAATTCTTGATACTTTTCTAACATCTCAAGGGAAAAAGAATATTAATTTATACCTTATAAGTAAAGGGTACTATCACTCTAAGGTAAATGATACAACAATTTATAAAGGAAAGAAAGCCGATGTAATTTACTCAATAAAGCTAGGTGCTCCCTATAAAATCAAAGATCTGAAGTATGTTGTTGAGGATACCTCTATTTATCATTTGATTCTGAAGGATTCTGTAAATTCATTGGTCAATAGAAGAAAAAAACTGGATACCGATATGCTCCAAGAGGAAAGATCGAGAATTCAGGCTTACCTACAGAACTATGGGTATTACTTTTTTACAAAGGATTATATAACCTTTACAGCAGATACGTCAATTGGAAAACATAAGGTCGATCTGCTTCTTAATATAATGAACCGGTTTAAGACTACAGAATCAGGAGAAAAGGTTCCACAGAATTTTCTAAAATATAGAATTAACAAGGTCTATTTTTACCCAAACTTTGATCCACGAAAGCTAATTGCTTCTCAAGGATCAAATAAGATCGATACCGTTTTATACAATGGGATGTATTTTATTTTTTCTGGAGATCCAGGCATAGTTCTTAAGGTACTAGACCAGTCGAATCAAATTCGACCTGGTACTATATATTCAGACGATATTGTTCAGAGAACTCAGAGTAATCTTAACTCGCTTAAGCTCTTCAGAATGGTAAACATTTTTTTTACCGAAGAGGTTGTTGATACAACCAAAAAGGCTAAACCTGATGATATATTGTTTTTTGACGATTCCTCAAAGAAAGATTCTATCCCTGTTGGGTTATTGAATTGTTACATTCAACTTTCAAACCATACTCTGCAGAGCTATCAAGCCGAATTTGTTGGAACCAATACATCTGGGGCGCTAGGTGCTGAAGGAAATTTAAGTTATCAGCACAAGAATCTTTTTCGGGGTGCAGAAATTTTCGATGTAAAGCTAAGAGGATTGATCGAAACGGTTCAGAAGAACCAAGGCATTGGTAATTTTAATTTTAGGTATTCTGTTGAGATGGGAGGCTCTGTTGGGCTTAGTCTTCCTAAATTTTTAAGTCCTTTTGCCAGTAAGGAGTTTATTAAGAAGTATAGCCCTCGAACTCAGATTACGGCTTCTTATAATTTTCAACGAAGACCCGACTACACAAGAACAATTGCAAGTTTGCTCTTTGGATATATTTGGAAAAACTCGAAATATTTAACTCATACGGTTAATCCGGTTGAAATCAATGCAATCAACATTACGAATATAAGTCCCGATTTCAATGCTCAGATTATCGGTAAATACCTTGAAAATAGCTACAAGAATCAAATCATAACTCTTTCGAGTTATAGCCTAACATTTAACAACCAAAATCTTAAGAAGACTACAAATTATACCTATCTCCGATTTAACGTTGAGTCCTCGGGAAATATTCTAGCAACAATCTACTCTAAGTATGGAACAAAATCTGCAGATAGTACTTATCAAATTTTTAAAACAAGCTTTTCTCAGTACTTACGATCGGATTTAAATATTACTTATCATCAGGTAATTGACAATAACAATGCTTTTGTATATAGATTTTTTGCAGGAGTAGGATATCCGTATGGAAATTCTAAAGCTCTGCCTTTTGATAAAAAATACTTTTCTGGAGGTGCGAACGGTATTCGTGCTTGGAGTGCCAGAAGTCTTGGTCCCGGTTCGGTTAAGGTTGAAAATTCCGGCTATTTTAATCAAACGGGGGATATAAAGTTAGAGGCAAATGTTGAATATCGGTATAAAATATTCTGGCAGCTTGAAGGAGCTCTTTTTCTTGATGCTGGTAATATTTGGGCTTTTAAAGATGAGAATGATAAGGCAATTTTTAAACCATATAATTTTTATAAGCAAATTGCCCTAGGAACAGGAACAGGTTTTAGAGCAAACCTAGGTTTTTTAACAGTAAGAATTGATTTCGGCTTAAGATTATATGATCCGGCAATTCCAACTGATAATCCAAATATTCAAAAGTGGGTATTCTTACGTAAGAATAGATTCTCATACGACGACTGGACCTTTAATTTCGGGATCGGTTATCCATTCTAGATCTCATTCCTTTTCTAAATTGATTTTTCTTTAAAAATTTTGTAGGTTTGTTTGTAGGATAACTAAAACCCATAAACCATGACTTACGATAAAATTATCGAGGTACTTGGAGAAAAATCAAAGTATTTACTCAATCATAAGAGCAATACTATTGATAAGCAGTTCCTCCATCTTCCCGGTCCGGATTTTTTGGATCGTGTAGTTTCAAATTCAAATCGTTCAGTTCAGACTATCCGAAGCCTTCAGACAATGTATAATCATGGAAGGCTTGCGGGTACAGGTTATTTATCTATCCTGCCTGTCGATCAGGGAATTGAGCACTCTGCTGGAGCATCTTTTGCTCCTAATCCAATTTATTTTGATCCCGAGAATATTGTCAAACTGGCAATTGAAGGGGGTGCGAATGCAGTAGCGTCAACCTTTGGGGCACTAGCTTCGGTCTCACGTAAGTATGCTCATAAGATACCTTTCATTGTTAAGATAAACCATAACGAACTTCTTTCGTATCCCAACAAGTATGATCAGATAATGTTTGGTTCGGTTGAAGAGGCTTGGAATCTTGGTGCTGCAGCAGTTGGAGCAACAATCTACTTTGGTTCGGAAGAATCTACACGACAGATTATAGAGGTCGCTGAAGCTTTCGAGCACGCACATCAACTTGGTATGGTAACCGTTTTATGGTGCTATCTCCGTAACAATGGTTTTAAAAAGGATGGAGTTGATTACCATACAGCCTCCGACTTAACTGGACAGGCAAATCATCTTGGTGTTACCATTCAGGCAGATATTATCAAACAGAAATTACCCGAGAGCAATGGTGGATTTAAAGCCCTTAGCTTTGGGAAAACTCATGATAAGGTATATACTCAATTAACTTCCGATCATCCAATAGATTTAACTAGGTATCAGGTGATAAACTGCTACAATGGTCGTTCGGGCTTAATCAATTCCGGGGGTGCTTCCAGTGGAGCTAGTGATTTATCCGAAGCCGTTTCAACAGCTGTTATTAATAAACGCGCTGGAGGAATGGGACTTATTAGCGGACGAAAAGCATTTCAACGTCCTATGAGCGACGGCATTAAAATATTAAATGCAATACAGGATGTTTACCTGTGTAAGGAGATTGATATTGCATAGCAAATGTTGACGAAGTGGCTAAAAAAGTTCTTTGTGGGTGTAGATACCTCGATACGAGTTCAGCCGAGTCGTCGAAATTGTTAAAGTAGATTATCAATTGACTTTTCGAAAGGATCAACTTCGACAAAGAACTTTTAAAACACTCTCTTTCAAAAAAAATCTCTTTGGCATTCCTAAACATTTTACCAATTTAGATTAATAGCTTTATCAATTGTATTTAATTAGCTATTATGCCATCAATATTTTCAGGAATAAAGAATTTCTTGACCTTCTCAAGGGGAGAACGGAATGGAATAATTATTCTCATTCTTTTGGTGCTTCTATTGATGTTTTCACCCATCTTCTACAGGACTTTTTATAGAGCGATTCCAAGTTACAATTCTGATTTTTATGCTAAAGCGGATAGTTTTTTCTCTTCGCTTAGCCCTATACCCGAAGAGACCGTGAAATTCCGAGAAAATCCAATTGAAAGCGAGGAGATTGAGACATCAAGAATCAGAAAATATTTTCTCTTTGACCCGAACACTGTTACCGTTGAGGAGTTGGTTCAATTGGGATTATCGGTAAAACAGGCGAATGTTATCGAGAAATATCGAAGTAAGGGTGGACTATTCCAAACGCCAGAGCAGTTTTCAAAAGTTTATGTGATTGATTCTTCAACTTTTCTAAAACTTAAACCTTGGATTAAGATAAACAGGCTAACATTAAATTCACATCCTAAAGTTAAAAGAGATTCTTTCCCAAAGGTTGAGAAGGTAGCCGCTATTGTAGAATTAAATAGTACCGATACCCTCGAATTAGTCAAGATTAAAGGGATAGGTAAATCTTTTGCTCGTAGAATCATTGCTTATCGCAACCTGTTAGGAGGTTATGTAAATATTCATCAACTTAAAGAAGTTTATGGGATTAAACCCGAATTGATAAACACAATTGAGTCTTCGGTTACAATTGATTCAACTAGAATTAAGTTAATCAATCTTAACCTTGTTTCGTACGAAGAGCTAAAAAAGCACCCATACCTCTCCGATTATCAGTCTAGGGCAATAATTTTTTATAGGAGTAAGGTTGGGAGTTTTAAAAGTACTCAAGAGCTGATAAGGAACAAAATCCTACCGAACGATACGTACGAATCGATTAAGAGTTACTTAACAATTTACTAATCGTTCTTTTCTCTGTTATTACATATCACTAATTATGCACTATTCAATAATATTTATGCTCATTATTAAAAAAAACATTTATTACTATTTGATTTATATCCGATAAAGTGTAATTTTGCGGCTCATAAATTCAAACAATATGATCATAGTACCAATAAAAGAAGGCGAGAACATCGAGAGAGCGCTAAAGAAGTTCAAGAGAAAATTCGAGAAAACCGGAATTATGAAGGAGCTTCGCTCACGCCAAGCCTTTACAAAACCCTCAATCAATAAAAGGGAATCTGTAAAGAAAGCCATCTATATCCAAAAAATTCAGGAAAAAGAAGAGTAGGATAATTTTTCCCGAATGCAATTTTCAGGCATTTTTGCCTGATTTTTTTTGGGCGTTCAACGCTTAATAGCTATATTGCATTCTGAGATTATGCTGGCTTCTTTCCTAAAATATATTAAAGTCGAAAAGGGATATTCTGCTCACACCGTTCGTTCATACGGGGACGATGTGAAGCAGTTCTTTTCTTTTTGTGGTCTTGATCCTGAAATGGATCAAGCAGATAAAATCACTCATCGTCAGGTGCGATACTGGTTGTCATCCATCATTTCCCAGGGATTCACTCCTCGTACAGCTAATCGGAAGTTGTCATCGCTTCGAACGTTCTTCCGATATCTACAGCGCGAAGGGGCTATCAAAACCAACCCAATCACCCGTATTATATCTCCGAAATCCGGAAAACGTCTACCATCGTTTGTTGGCGAGAACGAAATGAAAGAGTTACTCAACACGGAGCGCTTTAACGACGATTATTCTGGTGTTAGGGATCAATTGATTCTCGAATTATTTTACTTTACGGGAATGCGATTATCTGAACTTGTCGGTCTCACTGTCGATAAAATCGATTTCTCATCTCAAACCATAAAAGTATTAGGAAAAGGGAATAAGGAGAGAATCCTCCCGATGCATCCAGAATTATCGAAATTAATTTCAGAGTACCTTATTATAAGAGAAGAAATTAATCTAAACAAGTTTGAAGAAACTTTGTTTTTAACAGAAAAGGGCAAACCAATTTATCCTAAACTAGTATACCGAATTGTAAGGACAAATTTATCTAATATCACAACCCTTGAGAAGAAAAGCCCACACGTTCTTCGACATACTTTTGCGACTCATCTACTGAATCATGGCGCTGAACTAAATGCTATAAAGGATTTATTAGGCCATGCTAACCTAAGCGCAACGCAGGTTTATACGCACAGTTCTTTCGAAAAATTAAAGAAAGTATATAAACAAGCTCATCCAAGAGCTTAAATTGATAATGGAGGATTAAAATATGAATGTAAAAATCCAATCGATCAAGTTCAATGCGGACAAGAAGCTGATCGACTTCATTAACCAAAAGGTTAATAAACTTGAACGCTTCTTTGATAATATTATTGATGCCGAGGTTTTTCTTCGTGCCGAGAACCCTCAAGAGGTTATAAATAAGATCGTTGAGATTCGTCTCAATGTACCGGGATCAGATCTTTTTGCCCATAAACAGTGTAAAACCTTTGAAGAGGCCGTTGATGAATGTATCGAAGCTTTGAAAATTCAGATTAAAAAACACAAAGAGAAGTTGAAGGGGTTGTAAAAAGTGATATCTGCCTAGTAAATAGGTAGTTCATTAGGCCTTTTTCCCTATATTGGTATCATCAAGCCAATTTAAAAAGCGAGGGAAAAAGGCTTAATTGTTTAATTGTGAAAAAAATAATAGATTTATTTTGCGTATAAATAAAATATATATACATTTGCCCTCCGATTTTGAAAGGTATATATGCCTTATAGAATCGGAATAAAGCAAGGCTGCCGGTGTAGCTCAGTTGGCCAGAGCAGCTGATTTGTAATCAGCTGGTCGGGGGTTCGAATCCCTCCACCGGCTCACGTTTTTTGTAAAGTTATTGGGGAGATACCTAAGTGGCCAACAGGGGCAGACTGTAAATCTGCTGGCGTACGCCTTCGTAGGTTCGAATCCTGCTCTCCCCACAATATTGTTTTATTAGTTATTTGATAGTTGAAAGTTGAAAAGAAGTGCATTTTACAACCTTGATGTATATTGGTCGAGCTACTAAAATTAACAAGATGATACTTTCAATTTAAAAGCGGGAGTAGCTCAGTCGGTAGAGCATCAGCCTTCCAAGCTGAGGGTCGCGGGTTCGAGTCTCGTCTCCCGCTCTATAATAAGCCGATGTAGCTCAGTGGTAGAGCACTTCCTTGGTAAGGAAGGGGTCATGAGTTCAACTCTCATCATTGGCTCAAAATTGTTGAAAACGAATATCAAATTTTAAAAATTTAAATCTAAATTAATACCTGGAATTATGGCAAAAGAAAAATTTGATAGGTCGAAACCACACGTAAACATCGGAACCATTGGTCACGTAGATCATGGTAAGACCACTCTTACTGCAGCTATTACCAAAATTCTTGCTGAGAAAGGACTGTCCGAATATCGTTCGTTCGATTCTATCGACAATGCTCCTGAAGAAAAGGAGAGAGGTATTACCATTAATACCGCCCACGTTGAATATTCAACAGCAAATCGTCACTATGCTCACGTTGACTGTCC
>JAYTVX010000121.1:0-6709 GCA_043743775.1 Bacteroidales bacterium
TTCAGGTAGGATAGCAACTGATTCTGTTCCCATAACCTTTGAGTCGAATGCTCCACCACGGCAGTAGTTGCCAGTTGAAGGCCAAACTGCTTTATGATAGGTTGGGTCAAATTCACCAGTAGTGATCCTTGGTGCAAGGCAACCATAAGCTGCACCAACCTTGTGTGCTCCTGTTGGAAACCATTTACCTATAAGTAATACAATTCGTGCATCAACACCAGTCAGCGCTTTGGGGAGTTCAATGTGATTTACATTGCCATATAATCCACCTTTTTCTTTTGGTTCGTTTTTCCATGTAATACGGAAAAGGTTGAGCGGGTTGATATCCCATAGACCGATATTCTTCAGCTGGTCTTTTATTTTTTGTGGAACTAATTCTGGATTTCTTTGTTGCTCAAAGGTTGGAAGGATAATCCCTTTTTCTTTAAAGCGTTTTACGGCATTCTCTAATGCTTTTTCGTTTGTAATCTTATCGATCAGTTGAATCATACTTTTTAAAATTTGGGTAATAAAATACTTCTGCAAGTTAAGTATTATATAGATTAATTCTTATAAATTAATTAACTATGGAATATTCTCCTATTAATGTTATTTATAATAGAAGTATAGTATATTTGTAACCATCCACTTAATAATTAATAGAAAAACGAACTACTATGAAGCCACTAGATGAAATAGACAGGAAACTCCTGAACATTCTTCAGCTTAATAGCCGAATTACGATTCGTGAGTTATCAGATAAACTACATCTTTCAACAACCCCCATTCACGAGCGAATAAAAAAGCTTGAGAAGAGTGGTTATATCAAGCAGTATTTGACCCTTGTTGACCCTAAACTTCTTGGGAAAAAGTTGATTGTGTATATATCTGCTTCACTAAACAATCACACCAAAGAGGCCATTGATGATTTTGAGAAGGAGATGGAAAAACTTGAAGAGGTGATGGAATGTTATTATATCTCAGGAAATTCAGATTTTCTAATAAAAGTACATTGCAACGATATGGACGACTTTCATAATTTTATAACCTACAAGTTTTCAATAATCAAGAATATAACACAATTCTACAGCTCATTCGTTATGGCTGAGTCAAAGGTAAAGCGACATTTTAAGCTTTAATATAGCCAAAATTACTAATGAACAGGTAAAATAAAAAACTGTAAATATGTTAAAAACACCTTCAGGATTTCAATCACTGAGGGTGTTTTCTATTAATATAGAATCGAAATATTTGCCACAAGCAGAAGTAATGTAACTATTAGATATATAATGAACTGTTTTAATTGGAGTTATTTTCGTTAATAACAATTTGGTTTAAAGTAAATGATCATAAAGATGAACGTAAGAATGGATTTCTTAAAAAAAGAATTACTTTTATTTTACAAACCCTAAAATTATCCTAAAATGCTAAAAATATTTAAACCAATTATTGCATTAATACTACTTATTGCTTTGAGTAATCCGAGTAAAGGAGAGAGTATAAAAAAACTTAAGTATGGAAAGGTAACATTGGAAGAGTTACAAATGAACGAGTATGATTTAGATACAGCAGCAGAGGCTGTTGTCCTATATGAATACGCTGAGTTTATTCCTGAACGATACATCTTTGTTCAACATCTAAGGATTAAAGTATTGAAAAAAACAGCCACTGATATTGCGAGTATGGTCTTCGATGGGAAAATAAAAAATTTTATAAAGGGATGTACTTATAATCTAGAAAATGGGGAAATCGTTAAAACAAAATTGAAAACTGAATCTATTTTTGAAGAGCGGGTTATAGCTGATAATTATCGGACAAGAATTGCAATGCCGAATGTTAAGCAAGGTTCTGTTTTTGAAGTTGAAGTAATGCAAGAATCACTACCCAGTTCATTTGAAATTCAAAGGAGTATTCCTGTGGTTTATGGGGCAGTCTTATTCCCTGACCATCCTGATATTAATATTCGCATAACAGAAATAGGTTACTTAGGTTATGCATTTAGGGGAGAAAATACATGGATAGTAAAGGATATGCCTGCGTTTAAGGATGAGCCCTATATAATTTCTGAAAACGACTACCGAGTCAGAATGGAATTTGAACCTATCAGTTATTTGTTTACTAGAAATAATAGAATATATACTGATAATTTCGCAACTTCTTGGGAAGCAGTAGTGAAGAAGTTTAACGAAAGTGATTATTGTGGAAAAAAGATAAATGAATTATCTCTTTTTCTGAACGGTTTAGCTGATAGTATAAAACAGAAATCAAAGAACGAGGAGGAATTGGTTAAAAATGCCTTTGAAGCCATTAAAAAAATTCATTGGAATAATAACGCAAGTTGCTATGTTTCTCAAGAATTGAAGAAAACGTTCCAGCAAAAGGAGGGTAATTCGGCAGATATTAATATCAACCTTATCAATCTTCTAAAAAAGTTGGATATAAAATGTTATCCTGTGCTTTTTAGTACAAGAAAAAATGGAAGAGTATCAAAATTTGCTCCTACTCTTCATAAGTTCAATTATCTTATAGTTGCTGTTGATCTTACAACTGGAACAAAGTATCTTGATGCAACGGATGAATTTGTACCTTTTGGCCTTGTCCCCGATAGGCTTGCAGGATGCCTAGGTCTTCCTTTAAATAACTTCAAACCTGATTGTTCCATTTTAATTCAACCAAGCCAGAAAGATAAAAAGATTTCCATTTCAACCCTTACAGTTGATTCAACAGGAAATATTAAGGGTAAGATATTTATTCAAAGATTGGATTATAATGCAGTTGACTTTAAAAACTATTTAAAGGAGCAAACCGATCACGATGCTTACATTCAAGATCTTGAAGCAAATAATTCGGGCTGGATGGTAGATAGCTATAAGTTTAACAATTTAAATGATCCTTATCAAGATTTCACATCAGAATACGATGTGAGTTATAGTACTTCAATTGGGACAAACGATGTCTTTGTTTTTAATCCATTGGCGTTTGTAAAAATGAATAGTAATCCATTTATAAAAGAAAAAAGGTCTCTTCCTATTAGTTTTTATGAACCAATCGATTATTCATCCACAGTAACAATCGCAATTCCTAAAAATTATTCAATATCCGAAATTCCAAAGGGTATTGATATTTCAAACAACGATAAAACGGCTAGATTTACATACAGTATTCGTAATTTAGGACAAAGTATTGAAGTAAAAACCAAATTTAACATCAATAAAGTTAAATATGAAACTATAGAATATAATGGCCTAAGGAATTTGTACGAGACGATGCTTCAAAAACTTACTGAATCAATTATCTTAAAAAAAATATAAAATGCGAAGAGTGTTATTCCTATTTGTATTATGCATTGGGATGTCCAGTATAATTGCATCAGAGAATCCTAATTGGTCAATATCCTCAATTCCTCCTGAGTTGAAACTCAAAGCAAATGCTATTATTCGACTTAGAGAGACTACCTTAACAGTTTTTGAAAATGGGGAGGCTGAAGAAAATATTCATACTGTTATAACTATCCTAAATGAGAATGGGGATCAATTAAGTAACCTCGTGGAGTTCTATGATAAATATATCTCAGTTTCTAAACTTGAAGGTGTCGTTTTTGATCAGAATGGAAAGAAGATAAAAAAAATAAAACCTGATGAATTCCTTGATGTAAGTGCTATCTCAGGGTTTTCAATCTATGAAGATAATCGACTTAAGGTGGCTAACCCGAACGTAGGGAATTATCCTTATACTGTTGAGTATGTATGCCGGAAAAGATACAAAAAGTTCATGGCATTACCCGGTTGGACCATTTACCCTACCTATAATGTAGCAATTCAAAAATCGATTTTTACATTAGTTGTAGAACCAAATACGATTGTTTTTTACAAGGGTAATGAAAAGTTTAAAGTCGATCCTATAGCAACCGAAGAAAAAGGTTTTAAAACAACCGTTTGGAAAGTTGAGAATCTTTTAGCCTTAGAAGAAGAACCTTATGCTTGTGATTTTTCTGAATTTACACCACAACTCCTTTTGGCACCAGAAAAATTTGAAATGGATGGGTATAAAGGTTCAAATAAATCATGGATCGAATTGGGCGATTGGTCTTCTAAACTTTGTCAAGGCCGAGATTCACTTCCAAAATCAACAATTGATCAAATCAAATCACTAACAATTGGTGCTAAAACTGATTTGGAAAAAGCCAAACTTCTTTACGAATTCATGCAGAATAAGGTTCGTTATGTGAGCATTCAGGTTGGTATTGGTGGTTGGCAACCATTCTTTGCTGAAACTGTAGATCGTCTATCATACGGTGATTGCAAAGCCCTAACAAATTACATGAAATCATTGCTTCGGATTTCGGGCATTAAATCATACTACTGTCTTGTTCGTGCTGGAAGTGATGCCCCGAATATTGATAAAAATTTTATATGCAGTCAGTTTAATCATGCATTTCTGATGCTCCCTCTGGATAAAGATACACTTTACCTTGAGTGCACAAGTCAACTAAATCCTTTTGGATATAATGGTTCATTTACCGATGATCGTGATATTTTTGTTATTGATGGAACGAATAGTTATATCAAACGCACAAACTTATATAGTAAGGATAAAAATAAGGTGGTGAAAATAGTAAACCTTCAGATTGATAATAAACTTAATTGTAAGGTTGACCAAATCAACAAGTATTTTGGAGTTGCAACAGAATATTATCGAAGCCTAATGCAAGTAAAACCCGAAAAGCAAAGGGAAGTTGTATTAAGAAATTTGGATTATAAACAGGTGAAAATTAATCAACTAAATTATTCTGAACAAAAAGAAATTATCCCTATAATTAGGGAAAAAATGCAGTACGATGTTGCTGCAGTCGCTCAATTAACGAATAGTAAAACTATAATTATTCCTTTTAATCAAGTTGCAACTCTTTCTGATTTAAAAAGGGTTAGTAATAGGAAATCAGATGTTGAGATTAGGAGAGATGAAATTGAAATTGATTCTATTAACTATGAATTTTCAAAAGGTATGGTAGTTGATAAACTTCCTATCTCAGGTTCTTTTAAGAGTAGTTTTGGATCTTACAAATTAAATGTTTCATTAACTGGAAATAAAATTGTTTTTATTAGAACTCTAGAATGGGACAAATGCAGGTATAAACCTGAAAAATATGTTGAGTTAATACAATATCAAAAGAAGGTTAACGAAATGGATAGACAGGTTATAATACTTAAACCTGCATAATAATTCTAAAGGTTTATAAATGAGAAAACTGGAACTTGTTCCAGTTTTCTCTTTATATATCAAATCATATTAAGCAAATAAAACAGGATGCTGATTAACTAAATACCAAACCTTTAATCCCATTAAGTATTAAACTCATTACTGCCGCCTGCTCAAAATGGATCTCTTTTACACAAGGCGTTTTCGCTTTGGCTTCCAATAGAGTAAAACTCTCCTTATTGAATCGTCCATATACATGATCTGTTTCGTAAATCAACTCACCCTTATAATCAGAAAGAGTTTTGATGACTCCGGCCTCCTTGTAAATCAAAGAGATTCTATCTTCAACCTTCGATAAATAGTAACCCTCTTCTGCAACTTTGAATGAGCTGATGGTAAGGTAAATTTTTGGTTTCTCCTTGTATGGTGCACTAGAGGTAGGACAAAAGGTGTTACAATTCCCGCACTCATTGCAAAAATTAGCAATATTTAGAATCTGGTACTTCTGTTTTACCTCAAACTGCTTATCGTCCTGAATTTCTACTTTGCCATTTTCGCCTACAACCGCTTTTTGAAGATTATATATAATAGGATTAACCTCATAGGAGTAGTTTGCAAAGTTTGGACAAACGGTAGTACAAATATTGCATATTTCATCGCAGTATAAACATCTACTTGCTTCCTCAATGACAGATTGCTTGTCAAGCGTTTCGCTTACTAACTTGAAATTCTTTCTATCGTTTAATGGTAACTCCTTGATTTCTTTTGCAAAAACTCTTTTAGAGCGTTTAATCACTAATTCATTCTTTGATATTTCTTTTCTGAAATCTGAAGTCTGAAGTCTGAAATCTGTCAATGCTTGCTTTATTATCTGCACAGCAGCCTTGCGTCCGTCTGCAATTGCATTAATTGCGGTTGATGCACCACGAAGAGAATCTCCACCTATGAATACATTGCTAATTTGAGTTTTATAGGTTTTAGTATCGGCTTTTAATAAATCATTTGTGGCAAAGTCAATATCAAGATTTTGTCCAATGGCTGGAATAATCGTGTCGCAAGGAATTTCAAACTCTGAACCCGAAATCTTAACAGGTGTTGGCCTACCTTTTGAATCAATTCCTTTTAGCTCCATCTTGCTGCAAAGCAGTGCTTTCACACTGCCATCTTTTAGAATGACTTTTTCTGGAGCAACCAACTCAATAATTTCAACTCCCTCTTCGAGGACTGCTTTGATTTCACCCTGATCAGCTGGCATTTCATTCGTTGTCCGGCGATAGACAATGGTAACCTTACCATCCTTGCCAACTAAACGAAATGCAGTACGTGCAGCATCCATGGCAGTATTACCACCGCCGATAATTACAACATTCTTCCCAATTCCGCTTTCCTTACCCTGCTTGACGTTGAAAAGAAAATTCAATGGTTCAACAACACCCTTGGCATTGGCTCCTTCAATTTCTAAACTCGCCGAAATTTGTGCCCCTGCACCAATGAAAATATAGTTGTAATCCTTTTTTAAAGATTGGAATTT
>JAYTVX010000122.1:0-2122 GCA_043743775.1 Bacteroidales bacterium
AACATCACCCATGTACTCTTCGGGGGTTACCACTTCAACCGACATAATTGGCTCAAGGATAATTGGGCTTGCTTTAGGGCAGATATGTCGGAATGCTTGACGGGCACAAATTTCGAATGATAGTGCATCGGAGTCAACAGCATGGAACGAACCATCCTTAAGAACAACCTTCATGCTAGGCATTGTATAACCAGCAAGAACACCATTTTTCATTGCCAAGGTAAATCCTTTCTCTATAGGAGATATATATTCCTTAGGGATATTACCGCCCTTGACATCATTCACAAATTGTAATCCTGTTACACCCTCATCGGATGGTCCAATATCAAATACGATATCAGCAAATTTACCTCTACCACCCGATTGTTTTTTGAAAACTTCGCGATGGTGAACAGTTTTTGTTATAGTTTCACGGTAAGCAACCTGAGGAGCACCCTGGTTGATATCAACGTTAAATTCTCTTCTCAAACGATCGACAATGATCTCAAGGTGAAGTTCACCCATACCACTGATAATCGTTTGTCCGCTATCCTCGTCAGTTTTCACCCTAAAAGTAGGATCCTCCTCAGAAAGCTTGTTTAAAGCAATTCCAAGTTTATCCATATCCTTTTGTGTTTTGGGTTCAATGGCAAGTCCAATTACGGGCTCAGGGAAAGTCATTGACTC
Organism: Bacteroidales bacterium; assembly: GCA_043743775.1. Lineage (GTDB taxonomy): Bacteria > Bacteroidota > Bacteroidia > Bacteroidales > Tenuifilaceae > UBA8529. The sequence continues at coordinate 667 of JAYTVX010000122.1, forward strand.
AAGTGCGATTGGATACTTCTCGTCACAGATTGTATCGCCAGTACGAAGGTCTTTAAAACCAACAGCAGCACAAATATCACCTGCTTCACAGAAATCTATCGGGTTCTGTTTGTTAGCATGCATTTGGTAAAGACGACTAATGCGATCTTTCTTACCGTTACGCACGTTATAAACATAACTTCCGCTATCTAACTTACCTGAATAAACACGAATAAATGCTAAACGACCTACATAAGGATCGGTAGCAATTTTAAAGGCTAATCCACAGAAAGGTTCAGAAACATCCGGTTTACGAATAACTTCTGCTTCGGTATCAGGGTTAATTCCTGTAACCGAGCCCTTATCGAGGGGACTAGGTAAAAAAGCAACAATGCTATCGAGCAAGATTTGTACACCCTTATTCTTAAACGAAGCCCCACATAGCACTGGAATCACTGTCATGCTGATGGTTGCTTTGCGAATAGTTTGAGTGATCTCTTCCTTGGTTATTGATTCTGGATCATCAAAGAAGCGCTCCATTAAATCATCATTAAAACCTGCAACGGCTTCAACAAGTTTGCCACGCCACTCAGCAGCCTCTTCCTTCATATCAGCAGGAATTTCTTCGTATCTGAAATTAAGGGTTTTTGTTTCTGGATCATCGAACCAGATAACTGCCTTGTTCTCGATTAAATCGACAACACCTCTAAATGTATCTTCAGCACCGATAGGGAGCTGAATTGGAACTGGGTTTGCACCGAGTTTTTCTTTAATCTGGGTAACTACCGATAAAAAGTCAGCCCCTGTACGATCCATCTTGTTGACGAATGCAATTTTAGGTACGCCATACTTATCGGCCTGACGCCAAACGGTCTCACTTTGTGGTTCAACTCCACCAACAGCGCAGAAGGTTGCAACGGTTCCATCAAGAACACGAAGCGAACGCTCTACCTCAACAGTGAAATCGACGTGACCTGGAGTGTCAATGATATTAACTTGATATTGCTGATCGTTATACTTCCAAAAAGTAGTAGTTGCAGCAGATGTAATAGTAATACCTCTCTCCTGCTCCTGAACCATCCAGTCCATGGTAGCAGCACCGTCGTGAACCTCTCCAATTTTATGTGTTTTTCCCGTATAATAGAGAATACGCTCGGTAGTTGTAGTCTTACCGGCGTCGATGTGGGCCATGATCCCTATGTTACGAGTAAACCTTAAATCTCTGCTCATCCTTTAAATCTTTCTATCACTTAAATTACTCAACTACTAAAATCTGAAATGAGCAAAAGCTTTATTAGCTTCGGCCATTTTGTGCATATCCTCCTTCTTCTTGTAAGCAGCACCCTCCTCGTTAAAGGCGGCCATAATCTCAGCAGCGAGCTTATCGCTCATTCCTCTGCCGGTACGCTTACGAGAGTAAAGAATCATATTTTTCATCGAAAGAGAAATCTTACGATCGGGGCGAACTTCCATTGGA
>JAYTVX010000123.1:0-13294 GCA_043743775.1 Bacteroidales bacterium
TGATTTTGACCCTCGAAATTATGGATTTCAAAAGCTTACCCCGTTGATAAAATCATTGGATGATCATTTTGAGGTCGATGAACGAGAGGTTGAACGGACACACATAAAACATATTTATGTGCGAATCAAAAAATAGTTAACCCATCAAACCGTTTACCTTGTTTGAAAAGTAGTTGGTTGGGTTGTCGTTTTTATTATAACATATTGTAACACTCTGTCCAAAACATTATCTTTAACCCTTTTGTAAAAGCATGATTTTGATGGAATTCTTAGGGAGGATAGGTATGATAATATACATAAAAAATCATTAAGTGTTTATCATTCGTAGGATCAAATCGAATTTTAGTAGATTAAGGTATCGAGGATACAAGCCGATTATCTATAACCAAAGTAATTTTAATAATCAAATAATTCAATTTAATGATGAGAAAAATTCTACTTCTTTTATTAATTACAATTTGCTTTAGCAATTTAAATGCAGCTCCCTTTCAATTTTTACCGAATACCATTATTCAGCCTAACGGAGAAAAGATTGAATGTTTTGTATCGGGCGATGAGTTCTTTAACTGGATTCACGATAAAGATGGATATACTATTATTCAAGCACCAGATGGCTATTTTTACTATGCTGTTAAAAAGGGCGAAGCACTTGTGCCTTCAGAATACAAGGTTAGCCAGATTCGTCCCCAAGGTATTGGTGTTGCGCCTTGGACTAAAATATCGAGAGTTGAATATCAAAAGAAAGTTCAGCGATACCAAGTTTCCTCTTCGTCAAAATCATCAAGACCAAACCATGCACCACTTACCGGCACGTTAAATAATGTAGTTATTTATATTCGTTTTTCAGGTGAGTCGGAGATTGTTAAAACCCGCGAAAACTATGATAATAAGATGAATCCTACAACGGGAGTCACCCTAAAAGCTTATTTCAACGAAGTTTCCTATGGTAATCTAACTATTAGCAGTACTCATTATCCTCCATGTGCATCGCCAACTACAACAAATGCTTCATACGAGGATTCGCACACCCGAGGTTACTTTCAGCCCTATAATGCTACTACGAATACCATAGGTTATAAAACCGATTCAGAGTCAACTCAGCGGGAGCACAAACTATTATATGATGCTGTAACATGGGTCAATACTAACTATCCTGTTAATCCTAGTTTAGATATTGATGCTGATGCTGATGGATTTGTTGATAACGTTTGCTTTATGATTAAAGGGAACTCAGGGGGTTGGTCTGATTTGCTCTGGGCCCACCGCTGGTCGTTAACTTCTTACAATATCAGCATCAATGGTAAAAGAGTATATGATTATACTTTTCAACCCGAAAATCAGGTAACGGTTAATACATTATGTCACGAAATGTTCCATGCTTTGGGTGCTCCAGATTTATACCATTACGATGCAAATGATATTTTTACCCCTGTTGGTCGTTGGGATATTATGGAATCTGGCGAAGGACATATGGGCGCTTACATGAAATGGAAATATGCTGGTGCAAAATGGATTACATCAATCCCTGAGATTGCTTCTTCTGGTTCCTTTTCTTTAAATCCTTTGACATCACCTACAAATAATTGCTTTAAAATATTATCTCCAAGTTCAAATAAGGAATTCTTTATTCTTGAGTATCGTAAACAGAGCGGTAATTTTGAAAGTAATTTACCTGGAAGTGGACTGCTAGTTTATCGAATTAACAGCGATTTCGAAGGCAATGCCAATTTTGATAATTCAAGTACTTTCGATGAAGTTTACATCTATAGACCTGACGGAACAGTCCAAACCGATGGTTCGATTGTAGATGCTTTTTTTACTGCTGACTTAAGCAGAACTGCTATTAACGATATTACAAATCCAAGTAGTTTTCTTCATAATGGAATGCCCGGTGGTTTAGATATTAGTAATGTCACAACAGCTGGCAGTAGCATATCTTTCGATGTATATATTTCTGATGTGCTACCACCACAAAGTTTCACTGCAGTTAGCGCGTCTGAATCGCAAGTCAATCTGGCATGGAGTTTAAATGCAAATAGTAATGATGTACTTGTCGTCTCATCAACAACTCCAACCATTGGGTCACCGGTTAGAGGAGTCAACTATAGCCTAGGATCTACGGTTATGGGTGGTGGGATCGTCATTTATTCTGGAAGTGCTACATCATTTAATCATACCTCGCTTACATCCGGGACAAATTATTTTTATCGTATTTGGTCAAAAAGTGTTACGAATGAATACTCTCCAGGTGTTTCAGTAAAAGGAACAACAAATTGTTCAGCACCAATAATACCTATTGTTCAAGGCTTTAATGGATCTGAACTATCTCCCTGTTGGAATGTTGAAGTAGTTACAGTTGGTGATGTGGCAAGATATCCGGCTTCTATTACCCTGGTACAATCGTCCAGTAATCCTGATGCAACACCAAATGAAGGTAGTCACATGATTAAATTTAATTCAATGGATAGCGGTGCTGGAAATGTAATGAGGCTCTCAAGCCCATCATTCTCATCAGTTGGACAAAGTCAGTTAAATGTAAACTTTGATTGGCATAGAGATAATGAAACCCCTGAATTAGACAAAATGACTATTCAATGGTCAACAGATGGAATTAATTGGACAAGTGGGACCACTTATCAACGCTACAATACTGTTACAGGATGGACTCATCAATCCTACAAATTGCCCGATGCTGCCCTTGGTCAGAGTAATTTGAGGATTGCATTTTTGTTCACATCTGAATTTGGCTACAACTGTTACCTCGATAATTTAAAAATAGAACAAAATGCTACTGTTGTTGAGAGTGTTAGTTCAGATGAGGTGATAGTTTACCCTAATCCAACAAAAGGTTTATTCAAAGTAAAGACTACTCAATTATACAACAATACTCGAATTGAAGTACGAGATATTTGTGGCAAATTGATATACTCAAATAACTACCGTAATAGTAACGATAATACCATTGATCTTACCAATCAGTCAACGGGATTGTATATAATTTCTATTCATGCTGATAATATAATAATTAATCAAAAGGTGGTTATTGAATAATTGTAGTTTAAAGATGATTTTAAAAAAGGGCCATTAGGGCCCTTTTTTAATGAAGTTTATTATAGTATAATACCATAAAAATAGATGCTAAAAGCATGTGTGCAAATAGAAAATGGTAAATAATTCACAAAACTGCTGAATCATTTACCATCATTGTGTCGGGGTGACCTGACTCGAACAGGCGACCACTTGCACCCCATGCAAGTACGCTAGCCAACTGCGCCACACCCCGATTCTTTTAACGGATGCAAAAATAGACTCTTTTTTTGATTTCAGGAAACTAACGCATTCTTTTTTTGTTAATCCTTCAATGTTTTATTTGCAATCATTAACTTTGAAATATATTTTAAAAAAAAATATTATGGAACTATTTAAACCGATGAACACTGAGAATATTGATAAACCCAATTCAAAAAAAGAGTTGCCTGTTGAACACGTAAAAGTTTTAATTATTGGCTCTGGTCCTGCTGGTTATACAGCCGCTATATACACTTCAAGAGCGAACCTTAACCCTGTTCTTTATGAAGGGATTCAACCTGGTGGACAGTTAACCACTACAACAGAAGTAGATAATTTTCCTGGATATCCCGAGGGAATAACTGGTCCTGAGATGATGGAGGATCTGAAAAAACAGGCCATCCGTTTAGGTGCTGATATTCGATTTGGAATAGCTAGTGCAACAGATCTATCTGCATCACCCTATAGAGTTACCATTGATGAGGAAAAAATAATTGAAACCGAAGCATTAATCATTGCAACTGGAGCTACAGCAAAGTATTTAGGACTCGAATCGGAGGAGAAGTATAAAGGACAAGGGGTATCTGCATGTGCAACTTGCGATGGGTTCTTTTATAAAGGGCAAGATGTTGCAGTAGTCGGTGGGGGAGATACTGCCGCCGAAGAGGCAACCTACCTATCGGGCTTATGCCGAAAAGTTTACTTAATCGTTCGTAAACCGTATCTCCGAGCATCAAAAGCGATGCAAGAGAGAGTGGTAAAAACTCCTAATATCGAAGTGCTTTACGAGCATTCTACCAAAGAGATTGTAGGGGATATGAATGGGGTTAATGGCGTAATTCTTATAAATGCGTCTACCTGGGAACAGGTGAAAAAGGATATTACTGGTTTTTTTGTAGCCATTGGGCACCAACCCAATTCCGATATTTTCAAACCATGGATCGAAACCGACGAGGTTGGTTATATTAAAACTATACCAGGAACCAGTAAGACCAATATTCCTGGAGTTTTTGCCTGTGGTGATGTTCAAGACCCCCACTACCGTCAAGCCATTACTGCAGCAGGATCTGGCTGCATGTCTGCTATAGATGCCGAAAGATATATCGGAGAACGAAGATTCTAAATCAGTGAGTCTATATTTTGTGCAACAAAATTATTTAGTCGAACTGACTCCGATCTTAGTCGAGGGATCTTTAGGGAAATATTGGCTTCGCCTAGCTCGTAAACTCGATTTTCTGTAGTTTTACTGCAATTGATAAATATTTTCAGATAAATACATCGACAGCTCTGCTGCGAGGTAGTTTATATAAAACAAAAATGCCCCGAATAAGGGGCATTTTTGTTTTATATAGTGATACTATTAGAATTGCGCAATCTTATCCTTATCATATTTGCCAGCTTTTAACTTATCACGGCATTCAGCAAATGCTGCGATAGTTATTTTTACATCTTCCAATGTATGTTCCGCTGTTGGTATCAAACGTAGTAGTATTTGGCCTTTAGGAATAACGGGGTAAACTACCATTGAACAGAATACACCGTAATTTTCTCTAAGGTCGAAAATCATATTTGCGGCTTCTGGTATTCCACCCTGCATATAAACTGGTGTTACAGGTGATTCAGTAACTCCTATGTCAAATCCCATCTCCTTGAGCTCTTTTTGTAGGGCATTCACTACAGTCCAAAGTTTCTCTTTAAGCTCAGGTTTGGTTTGAAGTAACTCTAAACGCTTTAAAGCACCGTAAACCATAGGCATTGGTAATGATTTTGCGAAAATTTGTGATCTTAGGTTATAAGCTAAGTATTGAATAACCTCCTCCTCTGAGGCAACAAAGCCACCAATTCCTGCCATGCTTTTTGCAAAAGTTGAGAAGTAGATATCTATCTGATCCTGTACTCCAAAATGCTCGCCAGTACCTGCACCCGTTTTACCCATTGTTCCAAAACCATGAGCATCATCAACAAGAATTCGGAAATTAAACTCCTTCTTTAAATCAGCAATCCCCTTAAGATTGCCTAGGTCACCAGCCATTCCGAATACACCCTCGGTAATTACAAGAATACCTCCGCCGGTGCGTTCAGTCCATTTAGTAGCCCGTTCAAGCTGTTTGCGGCAGCTTGTGATATCGTTATGTGGGTAAACAAACCTTTTACCTGGGAAAAGTCTTAAGCCATCAATAATACAAGCGTGAGCTTCGGAATCGTAAACAACAACATCATTCCTGTTGAGAAGGGTATCAATAATCGAAACCATACCCTGGTATCCGAAGTTTAAAAGATATGCTGCAGGTTTTTGGACGAAAGCCGCAAGTTTCTGCTCCAACTCTTCGTGTTTACGGGTTTGTCCGCTCATCATGCGTGCACCCATTGGATATGCCATTCCAAATTGTGCAGCTGCTTCTGCATCGGCTTTGCGAACCTCTGGGTGGTTTGCTAATCCAAGGTAGTTATTCAAACTCCATGTAAGAACTTCTTTCCCGCGAAAGGTCATTCTTGGATTAATTTCTCCTTCAAGTTTTGGGAAGGCAAAATAGCCATGAGCTTGATTTCGCCATTGTCCTAATGGACCCATTCCCTTGCTGATCTTCTCAAATATATCCACGATAATTATATTTTGGTTGATACGAATTTTGATTTTTAAAATTTAGCAAAAGTACATTTTTTTGGTAACTATCAAAAAAAATCAAAATTTACGGAGTAAAAATGTGTGTTTAATGAATACTCTTAGAACGGATGATGTCACAGTGACGAGTAAAAAGAAAAGTGAAATTTGGTTAAACCGATTCACTTAATTTAACTTTTAGTGAAAAAGTTGTTCAGTATAACTAATTCTTTCTAACTTTGCCTGCTAATTTGTTAGGGCATAAGCAATAAAAATAGTCCATTTAGGTTATCAGTATAAATTTGCCTTTGATTTTAATGGTATGATGAAAAAAGTTAATATATCTATTTGCCTTTTATTACTGGGTGTGTTCATCGTTGGATGTAGTGGATTTGAAAAGGTACTTAAGAGCAAGGATTATAATTTCAAGTACAAAAAAGCTCTTGAATACTATAAGAAAGGTGATCACTATCGTTATACAACTATTTTTGAACAGCTGGTTCCCATTTTTTCAGGTACACAAAGAGCCGATACTGTTCAATTCTATTTTGCTATGGGGAACTATAAGCAGGGTGATTATATTCTAGCCGGTCATTATTTTGACACTTTCCGTAAAACATACCCACGTAGTGTATTTACCGAGGAAGCTGAGTATATGGTCGCTTACTGTTATTATGAGTCTTCTCCACGTCCCGAACTCGATCAGGAAAATACTCAAGCCGCAATAGGTGCTTTTTCCGAGTTTATTTCTCGATATCCTAGATCTGAGAAGCGCGCTGATGTAGGCAAAATACTAAGTGAACTAAAAGATAAACTTACTGAGAAGGCTTATTTAAGCGCAAAACTGTATTATAATGTTAGCGAATATAAGGCTGCAATCGTTGCGTTAAAAAATAGCGTAAAAGATTTTCCTGAGAGTAAACATCGCGAGGAACAATTATTCCTAATCTTAAAATCTGCTTACCTTTTAGCCGATAATAGCGTGTCGAGCAAGCAAAAGGAGAGATTCCAATCTACAGTTGATGAGTACTACACATTTGCAGGAGAATTTCCTCAAAGTGAATATATGAAAGAAGCCAAGAAAATGTATGAGGCTTCTTCAAAATTTCTAGGTAACTAAATTGAAACTTGATATATGGATTTCAAAAAAACTAATGCCAGCCCTTCTACTGTTACTCGTGATTTAGATAAAATTGATCATGAGTCGAATAATGTTTATGAAAGCGTTAAGGTTATCTCTAAACGATCAAATAAGATCGGACAAGAGATGAAACAAGAGCTAAATCGTAAACTGGAGGAGTTTGCTTATTACACCGATAACCTTGAAGAGGTTTTCGAGAATCGTGAACAGATTGAGATTTCTAAGTTCTACGAAAGACTTCCTAAACCAACGCTGATTGCTATTCAAGAATTTCTTGATGGAAAGTTATACTACCGTAAGGGCACAACCAACGAAGAGAAGCAATAATTGTTAATGCGACTCAAGGGTAAACATATTATTCTTGGCATTACCGGAAGCATAGCAGCGTATAAGGCTGCTATACTTGTAAGATTACTTGTCAAAGAAGGAGCTGAGGTAAAGGTGTTAATGACACCTTTATCCAAAGAATTTATTACACCCCTTACTCTGGCAACTCTTTCAAAAAATCCCATTTTAGTCGATTTTTTTAATCCCGAAAATGGGGACTGGAATAGTCATGTAGATTTAGGCATTTGGGCAGATCTTTATTTGATTGCACCAGCGACAGCAAATACCATTGCCAAAATGGCAAATGGTGTTGCCGATAACCTATTGTTAACTACATACCTTTCGGCAAAGTGTCCCGTGATGGTTGCTCCCGCAATGGATTTAGATATGTACAACCATCCTGCAACTCAGAGAAACATTAAAACCCTTCAGGGGATAGGTAATATTGTAATTGAAGCTGCCACCGGGGAGTTAGCCAGCGGGCTAACAGGAAAGGGGCGAATGGAAGAACCAGAAGTTATCCTTTCATCGGTTATTGATTTTTTTTCAAAGGGGTCTCGTTTTTCGGAGACCAAAGTCTTAGTGACCTCTGGTCCCACATTTGAACCAATAGACCCTGTTCGTTTCATTGGAAACCATTCCTCTGGTAAAATGGGTACTTGTATTGCAGAATCTTTGGCTCAGCAGGGTGCAAAGGTTATTTTCGTAACTGGACCCGCTAAGTTTATTCCTTCTCATCCAAATATTGAGATAGTATCGGTTAGAACGGCTGAGGAGATGTATCATGCTGCATTGAATAAATTTCCTTCAGTTGATATTGCTGTAATGGCTGCTGCTGTTGCCGATTATATGCCACTATCGATTAGTACCTCCAAGATAAAGAGAGATTCGGATGAACTATCAATTAAGCTAAAGCCAACTCAAGATATTGCAGCATCGCTCGGAAAAATTAAGCGAAACAATCAATTTATTGTGGGTTTTGCCCTCGAGACCGATAAAGAGTTTGAGAATGCTGTTAAAAAGTTAAAAGTAAAGAATCTAGATCTAATCGTACTAAATTCCTTGAACGATAAGGGTGCAGGATTTGGTTATGATACCAATAAAGTTACTATCATTAACAAGAATAGTACTTCTTTATCAATCGAGTTGAAATCAAAAGCCGAAGTTGCAAACGATATTGTTGATTTTGTAGCTGAAGAGTTTGACCGGCTTCGGGGTAAGGGGTAAAATTCCCAAAAAAAATGCCGGCTATGCAGTTAAAACGATTATTGGTTATAGTTCTTTTGTTTGTGCCAACTCTTTTAATGGCTCAAGAGTTAAAGTGTAATATCCAAATAAATTCCCAAAAATTACAGGGTACAAATCGTACCGTTTATCAAACCCTCCAAACTTCTATCTATGAGTTCATGAATAATACATCGTGGACAAACCATGTTTATGGTATCGATGAACGTATTGAGTGTAATATTGTGATAAACCTTAACGAACAGATTGGTTCCGATGAGTATAGGGGTACAATTCAAGTCCAGTCTCGTAGACCTATCTTTAATACGTCGTACAACACAACCATGTTGAACTTCCTCGACAATAATTTTGATTTCAGGTATTTAGAATTCAATAAATTAGAATTTTCAGAAAATACCTACACAAATAACCTAACATCTGTTCTTGCTTTTTATGCATACGTAATTTTAGGTATCGACTACGATTCATACTCAAATTTGGGTGGTACGGAGTATTTTCAAAAAGCAGAAAAGATTTTGAATAACGCTCAGAATGCAAGCGAACGAGGATGGAAGGCTTATGAAGGGAATCGAAAAAATCGTTATTGGATGATTGAGAATATACTTAACGAGAAATATCGACCAATTCGTGAAGTTTACTACCGTTATCATAGACTTGGTTTAGATATCATGAATGAGAAGGCTGTTGAGGGCAGAAATGAGATTGCTGAATCTATGGTCTTACTGCAAAAAGTATTTCGTGACAAGCCGGACCCATATATGTTTTTTATGCAACTTTTTTTTGATGCTAAGAATGATGAGCTGGTAAGCATTTTTTCCGAATCATATCCAGCCGAGAAAACCAAGGTTGTAAATATTCTTACCGAAATAGATAATGCAAATGCCTCGAAGTATAAGGCAATTATGGAGCAAAAGAATTAACTTACACCCTCTTTGATTTAATCTCTTATGCTGCAGAATCTACATATTCAAAACTATGCCTTAATTGATCAACTTGATATCGAGTTCAGCTCTGGGTTAAATATTATTACTGGAGAAACAGGGGCAGGTAAATCGATTCTTTTGGGTGCGTTATCGCTTATTCTTGGTCAGCGAGCCGATACCTCTGTTTTGAAAGATAGTAGTCGTAGTTGCGTCGTGGAGGGCTTATTTAATATAGCAGGCTACAATCTGAATGATTTCTTTACTGAGAATGATATTGATTATTACGATAACACTATTATTCGTCGACAAATAAACGAATCCGGTAAGTCAAGAGCATTTATCAATGAAACACCAGTTAATCTAAATATTTTAAAGGATTTAGGCATATTGCTTATTGATATTCACTCTCAGCATGAAAACCTGCTATTAGGGGATGGTCAATTTCAGCTGAATGTTCTCGATTCATTCGCCTCACTGAATGTTGATTTAAATCGATACCAAGAGCAATTCAGGTTATATCAAACTGCTAAAATAGATCTGGGAAAGCTCATTCTTGAGTCAGAAAATTCTCGGAAAGATTTTGATTACTTTCAGTTTCAACTGAATGAATTGAATGAAGCAAAGTTGAAACCTGATGAATTAAAAGATTTGGAGGTTCTGCAGCAACAGTTGACCCATGCTAGTGACATTAAACTTTCGCTCCAATCGGTAACTGACCTATTAACGAATGATAACTCTTCCGCAATTTCTTTACTTAAAGAGGCAGAATTAAGTTTGAAAAGAATTTCATCTTTTTTCCCCGACTCTATTGAACTCGAGAAACGAATTGAGGGTTGTCGGATTGAGCTGAAAGATATCTCTAACGAAGTAATCACCCATAACGATAGGGTAGAGGTGGATCCCCTGCAACTTGAGGGAATAACTGCTCGTTTAGACATGCTTTACAGCCTCATGCAGAAGCATAAGCTAAATTCAGAAGATGAATTGATATCGCTTCGCGATGAGATTGAATCGAAAGTCGATTTTATTAGCAATCTTGATTATAACCTCGAGAAAAAACAGAAACATTTAGCGGAGATTGAAAATCAGCTGAATGTGTTCGCTAAGAAATTAAGCGAAAAGAGGAGAGGAGCCATTCCATCGATTGAAGGTAATATTATTGATTTACTAGTGCAATTGGGCATTATTCATGCTGCTTTTAAGGTTGATTTTCAAAAGTCGGATACTTATCAGATTAACGGAACCGACAAGGTCTCTTTTCTATTCTCAGCGAATAAACAGATTCCTTTACAGGAACTTTCAAAAGTAGCCTCAGGTGGAGAACTTTCAAGACTAATGCTTAGTCTAAAATCATTGATGGTAAAATCATCAGGATTACCTACCATTATCTTTGATGAGATTGATACAGGTGTTTCCGGCGAAATTGCCGATAAGGTTGGCAATATTATTCATGATATGGCCAGTGGAATGCAGGTCATAAATATTACCCATTTGCCGCAGATAGCATCAAAAGGCAAAACCCATCTTCTAGTATATAAAGATAATCTTTCGATACATTCAACCACGAAAATTAAGTTATTGGACAACAAGGAGCGTGTGGTTGAGATTGCTAAAATGCTTAGCGGTGAAAAACTTACCGAGGCCGCACTGACAAATGCCAAGGAACTATTATCTCTGAATGGTAATTAGTTGATTCAGAACTAATTTAAACATTAATTCATAAGTTTTAAACAATTCTTCGTTCTGAGGTGTTATACCTAGATGTTCATTATTGATGAGGCAATTGCCATTGGACCGAATACTTTGGAAGATATTGATCAAACATTATATTTATTGTATTACAGATAGAATAGTACCAAAAGAATTGGTATTATTTAATTATTAACTAAATGAATTAAGCATGTCTAATAGTTTACTTAAAGGAAAAAAAGGACTCATTTTCGGTGCATTAAACGAAAAATCAATTGCTTGGCAGGTTGCTGAGCGTGCCTACGAGGAGGGTGCCGTTTTTGTACTTACAAACACTCCAGTTGCTATGCGCTTGGGGAATATAAGCGATTTGGCTTTAAAGTGTAATACCGTTGTTATTCCAGCCGATGCAACAAAAGTGGAAGACCTCGAAAATCTTGTTAAGGAGACAATGAATATCCTTGGGGGTAAGATCGATTTTGTCCTCCATTCAATTGGTATGTCACCCAACGTTCGTAAGGGTAGAACCTATGATGATTTGGACTATGATTATTTAGATAAAACGCTCGACATTTCAGCAATATCATTTCACAAACTTCTTCAGGTTTGCTGGAAGCAGGATGCAATTAATCCTTGGGGTTCCGTTGTTGCACTTTCATACATTGCTGCACAACGTACGCTTTACGGATATAACGATATGGCCGATGCTAAAGCATTGCTGGAGTCGATTGCCCGAAGCTTTGGATATATTTATGGACGTGAACGAAGGGTTAGAATTAATACTATTTCTCAATCCCCTACTGAAACAACTGCAGGGAGTGGTGTCATGGGATTCGATGCATTGGTCGATTTTACCGATAGGATGTCCCCATTGGGCAATGCAGATGCATATGAGTGCGCAAATTTCTGTATTACTCTCTTCAGCGATTTAACACGAAAGATTACCATGCAAAATCTTTTCCACGATGGAGGATTCTCGAGTATGGGTATGAGTAATCGTGCAATGGCCGTTTACAATAAGAATTTGGAAGAGTGTAAGGATTGCAAGTAAAAAAGATTGCTGGGAAAATGAGATTAGAGCTCACATTAATACCTTTCTTGAAAACTAACTCTAAGCACATTCCCGCGAAAGCGGGAATCTAATCCCAATAAAAAACCCCGAAATTTTCGGGGTTTTTTATTGGGGCTAAATGTGATTAACCTAAATATGTTTTCAGCAGTTTGCTTCTTGAAGTATGACGCAATCTACGAATTGCTTTCTCCTTAATCTGGCGAACTCTTTCGCGAGTAAGTCCAAATTTTTCACCTATCTCTTCCAACGTCATCTCTTGACTACCAATTCCAAAGAAATACTTGATGATATCACGCTCGCGTTCAGTTAAAGTGGCAAGTGAGCGCTCAATTTCTTTGCTCAGCGATTCGTTGATTAATAGTTTATCCGCATTTGGTGAATCGCTATTGATCAAAACATCAAGTAGGCTGTTGTCTTCACCATCAACAAATGGTGCATCAACCGAAACATGACGACCGCTTACTCTAAGCGTATCAGTTACTTTTTCTTTAGGAAGTTCAAGTATATCCGCTAATTCCTCAGGTGAAGGTGTGCGCTCAAACTGTTGTTCGAATTTTGAGAATGCTTTATTTATTTTATTCAGTGAGCCAACCTGATTCAAGGGTAAACGAACTATACGTGATTGTTCGGCTAGTGCTTGAAGTATTGATTGACGAATCCACCATACAGCGTATGAGATGAATTTAAAACCACGGGTTTCGTCAAATTTTTCGGCAGCCTTAATTAGTCCAAGGTTACCTTCATTTATTAAGTCGGGTAAGCTGAGTCCTTGGTTTTGATATTGCTTAGCAACAGAAACAACAAAACGCAAATTGGCTCTTGTCAGTTTTTCTAAAGCCTCTTGATCCCCTTTCTTAATCCGCTGGGCAAGTTCTACTTCCTCTTCAACCGTAATTAATTCTTCTTTCCCAATCTCCTGCAAGTACTTATCCAGCGAGGCGCTCTCTCTGTTAGTAATTGATTTCGTTATTTTTAACTGTCTCATTTCAGCTTTATAAAATTTTCGC
>JAYTVX010000124.1:0-1541 GCA_043743775.1 Bacteroidales bacterium
CTTCATGCGCTAATTGTTGATTTAATTATAGCTCCCGATGTTCAGAGTTGTGGAATTGGTAAATTGATACTAAACGAGCTGGTTTCAAAGTGCAAATCAGCAGCAATACCCGATATTCAACTGTTTAGTGCTAAAGGTAAAGAGGGCTTCTACCTTAAACAGGGTTTTAAAACCCGTCCAACTGACGCTCCAGGGATGGAGTTTATAGAATAGTGAAAGAAAGTTGATTGTTGATAGTTGGCAGTTATTCAAGAGTAAAAAAAGATAGATGCTATTTGAAAAAAAAACATGTAATTTTTCTTTAGACTATCCTGAAAAATATATTAAGGTTTGATTAAATTAATCAAATAAAATTATCATTTGTTTTATTCATTAAATATTGAAATCTATGTCGATACTTTTTATCATAAACGATGCTCCCTATGGAAGCGAAAAGGCATATAACGCCCTTCGATTGGCTAATCAGGTGAAGAAGGATTCTCCCGATACCGAGGTTAGGATATTTCTAATGGCCGATGCTGTTACTTGTGCTATACCAAACCAAAAAACTCCTGACGGGTATTATAATATCGAAAGATTTTTGAAAGGATTAGCAGTCAAAAGTTGTCCTATTCGACTTTGTGGAACTTGTATTGATGCTCGTGGTTTAGGCGAAATTAGGTATATTGAAGGTGCTGTACGAAGCAATCTTGCGGAACTATCTGATTGGGTTATTTCTAGCGATAAGGTTCTGACATTCTAATTGTTAATTAATACCACTTGTAGTATTTCAATCCAATTACGAAGGTAATTAACCCGAATGCATTTAGGATTAGAATATACTTCCACACCTGCGCAAATCCAGCACTCTCATTGAAAATAGCCTTAATACCATCAGCAAACATGGTTAGTGGCAGTGCTTGAATGAATGGGATAACGGTATTGGGAAAATTATGGTAACTGAAGTATATTCCTGAAAGAAGCATCATTGGCATGATAATAAGGTTTATTAAGCCATTGCCAATTTGAGTTTTGGCTGTTCTTGAAGCGATAAGCACTGCTAAACCTGAGAACCCTAAAATGCCAGATATAAAAAGGGTGATAAAGGCAAAAACGCTACCCTCGATTTTTATGTCAAAGTAATAGTATGCAAACGAGAAGATTATTGAAGCCTCGGCAAAGCAAAGTACAATCCTTGAGATGATATGTGAAAGAATGTATTCCCACTTAGGCATAGGGGTTGCAACCATCCTTCGTAGCAATTTTTTGGTACGAGCCTCAATTAGAGTGTAGCTGATCCCCCACATCGTGGACATCATCACATTCATTGCAATTAAACCCGGTATTAGAAAATCGATGTACCGAGTTCCTTTCTCGGTCATAGGCTTTATTTCAGCTTGCTGAACCGTTGAGTTTTCCCCATTGAAAAGTGATGTTAGCTGAAGATATGCGAGTTGTCCCTCAGAGCTATATTTATCAAAATGATACTCCAGTTTACCCTCATTGGTTGCCATTATTAACGATGCGTTTCCGCGTTTTACCATTAATTCTGCTTGTTGCCA
>JAYTVX010000125.1:0-26869 GCA_043743775.1 Bacteroidales bacterium
GTTGCTCTTCAGCAGAGCCTAATCACTCTTCGGATTACAAACGAATTTTACAAAACAAATTAGAATTAATCATCAACCATTATTGACTACATTACCAAACTTTTGGGGTGCAGTTCAAAGTCTGTTCTTTTAGTATAAATCTAATCTACCTCTGCTAATTCCTTTCAGATACTGAATCAACTTTTATTTCTAAATATTGGCTGGCAAAAATTGTATAAAAAATTGCGAAAAAAGCAATCCCTGCTGTTCTTTCGAGCATGCTTTCAAACATAAAGCTGGTACTACAAAGACAAATAAATCCAACTAATAGCCAATCTCTATACTTTATGCCCAACCACAATGGCACAAAAAGCATAGCAAGTAAAGAAATAAAGCCGATGACACCCACTCCAAGCCATGTTTCGAGGTATTGGTTATGGGCATTGAGTTTTAATACAGAGGCACCGTCCATACCTCTTCTTATATATTCCTTATTTAGGGTCTCTTTTACATTTTTAGGACCTATACCCCAAAAGGGGTGCTCTTCTATTACAGTTAGCGCAGATTTCCATATCCAAAACCGAACACTATTCCCATCCTCTTTATCTTTATCACTTATCCCAGAGGTAATTGTTTTCTCTACTGATTTCACAGTATTTGAAAAACGATCAAAAATTTGAAAACTAAAAAAGAAAACGGTAATAATCCCAATCAGAAAAACTAGTCCAATAAAATATTTTCTTTTAACAAATACAATGTAATAAATCCAAGTCAAAACCAAACCACCAAACCCTAAAAGACCTGCTCTACTCTGAAGCATAAATAGGCTTATAACAAAAATAGCCAATGTCAAAATTATTGCAATTTTTATTTTCAACTCTTTACTCCATAAATTTTTTCCAGAAACACTTATAATTAATAGTGAAACCAATAAAAACAAGGCAAAATAAGAAGGATGTATTAATACAGATAATTCAGAACTAAGAAAATTATTATTCCAACCATATTTTGGAACAGGATTAAAAACCCAATTATTCTCAACTAATGAGTAAGAACGGTATAAAGCATAGCTGAAATAAAATATTGAAGCAATTACACAGCCACTAATAAATGAAACAAAAAATTTACTATTACTATTCTTATAAGTTTCACGTTTTGAGGGATAAAGTACAGGCAGTAATAGCAAAGGTAGTTTAAAAATCAGTTCTGAAAAGCCTTCTTTAAGAGGGCTTGACAGCATAACGCTTAAAGCATATAATAAATAAAAAAGAACCAAAAGAATCAAAGGGCTTCGAAATTGATTTATAGAATAATCTCCTTTTATAAAGTAGCTAATTAAAGTAATAGTTAGCCACAAAAAAAGTATAGGTGTAAATAAACTTTTTCCAAATGGTAATGAAAAAAGCAATATAAAAAAAGAATAGAGATCGAGTGATTTGATAATCCGCATTAAAATATAATGATTTTAAATAATAGCAATATTTAAGTTTTATTAAATGAAAACTTTTTATCAACTAGTTTCAATATCAAGAAAAGATAGGCAATATTTATTATTAAAATGATTAACAAGAATGTTGGATATTTGTGTGCGAACCAAGCAAAACAGAAAATAGGAAGGTTTATTAACATTGAATAAACAACAGTCTTTTGATGACTATATCCTGATTGAACAATACGTTGATATGCATGTTTTTTATGTGCTCGTGAAATTATTTCACCATTCCTCCAACGTCTATAAAGAGTTATTGTTGCATCAAACCAAAACAAAGACGAAATTATTAGCCAAATGATAATTGAAGATACTTCAATCTTTTGATAGTAAACTAAAAAAACGCCCAGAGTAAATCCAAGGAGAGTACTCCCTACATCACCCATAAATATTTTTGCTGGCTGCCAGTTCCACAATAAAAAACCCGCTACTGCTGCAGCGATATACAACGGCAAGGAAACTCCATAAATTAGAAACATTGATATACTAATGAATATTACCTCAGAACCTATATACCCGTCTATTCCATCTAGAAAATTAAAGAGATTTGTAAACCACACTATACCTATAATAGCAATAATACTAAAGAGATAATGCATATTTAGGATGTTAATCCCTATGTCAATTTGACTTAACCCACCTAAGAAAATAATAGCCATTGTAGCAGAGAAAATTTGGACAAAAAGCCGAATTCTTGGTGATATAGTTAATATATCATCTATAAGACCAATTACAGATAAAGGTAACCCACTAAGCAATGCAAAATAGATATCAGAATTAATCTCTTTCCTAAAATAAAGTATGGAAATAGTTACAAACCATATAATGGCAACTGCAATTCCTCCTCCCCGGGGAGTTGGAGTAGAATGAGAACTTCGTTCATTAGGTATATCAATAATTGATTTTCTTTTAGCAATTATTTTAACTAGCCAAACTAGAAAGAAAGAGAAAAATAAAACAACAAAATAACTCAACATAATATTAAAACAAATTTACTACTATTTCAAATTTACTTTATACCACTTTACCATTTCGATTACGCCCTCTTCACTAGTAAAAGGAGGCGTAAACTTCAAAATTTTATTAGTATTTGAATTATCTAAAACTAACGATCCAAATAAACGAGCAACGAAAGTTGGTTTAATAACTCCCGCTAACTTAATTATAAGGTATGGCAATTTGAAAAAAAATCTCTTTTTTTCTAGTCCACAGCTAATATATTGGACCAAACGAGTAGTTGTTAGAGGTGATTGGTCACCAGCAATAAAAATACCGGAAACCTGCTGATTAATTATGTTATCTATAAGAGCAATTAGATTTCCGATGTAAACCATCGAACGACTATTTTGTATCCCCCCAAGTGGTAATAATGGGAACTTATCAATCAACTTAACCAAGTTGAGCATATTGGCTTTTACTCCCACTCCGTATACTAATGGGGAGCGAATAATAGCTACTTTGAAATTCTCATCGGCTATATCACAGATTAACCTCTCAGCCTCAAGCTTACTTTTTCCGTAAGGGTCAGTTGGATTACATGTTGAAGTCTCATCCCAATAGCTATTCTTTGACGAAGATTCACCATAGACTTTGGATGTACTCATTAGTATGAATTGCTTTACTCCTAATTCCTTCGCTCTTTTGGCAACATTAAATGCTAAATCACGATTAACCTCAAAATATAACTCTTCGGGAGCCCCTTTCATTTGATGAACGAGGGCGGATAAATGAAGAACCGTGTCCACACCTTTAAAATCAATTTCACTGACTTTATGAATAAGCAAATCACAACCAATACATTTGAAGTCATGAGATTTACTTAAAAAATTTGAACCAACAAATCCAGTATGCCCTGTAATCAAAACATTCATATTCTTCAATTGATTTAGAACCTCAAAGTTTTCAAATCATTATTTAATGAATCCGATTATAAGAAAGAACTAGTATAATGCCTCGTAATCATTAACAATTTTCTGCCAATGATAAAGTTCACAAATAGAATTTGAAGGTATATAATTGTCAAATTCATTTTGATTAGAAAGGATTCGATTTAAATGGTTAAAGTCAGTATAGAAAAGACCTTGTTTATGTAACGTAAATTGGTTCTGAGAGATATTAATTGAAATAATTGGCCGTCGAGAAATAATCATTTCGACTAAGGACGGTGCAGTACCACAAAGTGTATGTGTATGAATGTATGCCTTACATTTACGACGAACTAGATCCAATTCAGGTTTATCATATAAACCATTTATTAGAATAATATTCTTGTAATCCTTATACTTATTTAGTACTAGATTACCGTAGTTTGAACTAGTAAAATTAGATATAAGAACTAATTTTTTATTAAGACTTACAAAACAATTACACAGTTCATCAATCATATTATCCTCAAGTGATCGGCTTATAGAAAGAAAATATTCTTCGTTAAGAAAAGGATATTTCATCAGCAAATCATCTGTAATATCAAGAGATGAATCAATTACTCCGCCATAAGGTATCACTACCACTTCAGATTTGATTTTTTGTGGTTGAAATATTTTATAATGGGGATTATCTAAGATAACTGCTTTTGAATATTTAAAACTTAATTTAAAACAGAGTTTTAAATAGTAACTTGAAAAATATCCAAACTTTGGACGTTCCCACTCTAAACCACCAACATTCGAAACAACATTGACTTTCTTAAATAGATTTGTGAATGGAATTAATGTTATTCCTTGAACTCCCAAAAGTAAAATAGTATCAACCTTGAGAAAACTTAAGAGTATGGATTGAAAATCATAAAACATACCCTGAAAACCGGATGCTTTAAATATTAATCGCTTAACTTTAACATTTGGAGGAACATTATTAACTATTGGTGAATCAGCCGAGTTAAAAATCAGATAGCTTATATTATCTGATTTAAGCTCTGCTAAATTCTTAACTAGTTGATCCCAGCCGCCATAGTTTGCATATAGGCCATGGGAACCGATAATTGCTACTATTTTGTTTGCCATTTATAAATAGTTCTGATAGTAATCTTTTATATACTCTTTGAGCGCAATTCTCCAATCACTCATTAGGTTTGCCTCCCTAATTTTTAGTTTACGATTGTCGAGTCTTTCGCATGGAGGACGCTCTGCAAAATAGATATCTTTAAAATATTCACTGGTTACAACATTAATTTTCACTTTATCAGTTAGACCCAAAATGTCGAGTAACTCCTGAGTAACTTCCAAGCGGCTAGTTTGTCCGCCACAAACCATGTTGTAAAGTCCCCAATACTCTTTTTCAAGTAAAAACTTTACATTCTTTGCAAAATCTTGAGTATAGGTTGGTGTACCATCTTTGTCGTTAACAATAAACAATTCCTTCTTTCCATCTTTTAATTGCTTCATTAGTTTCTGGATAAATTTTTTGTCTTTTTTAGGACCGGCACCCATCATCCATCCAGCTCTACAAATTAAAAAACGTTTGGCATTTTCAGAAACGAAGCGTTCGCCCATGTATTTTGAACGAGCATATACTCCAAGTGGGTTTGGCATGTCCCAATCGTCGTACAATTCTTTTTTACCATCGAATATGCCTGCAGTACAAATATATAGCAATGGGATATCTAACTCATTGGCAATGTACACAGCATTTTCAACCGATGTTGTATTTGTTCGATAAGTTTCATCGGCATTCTTCTCGCAAAATTCCAAATCAGTATATGCACCCAAATGAAATAGAAAATCGGGTTTAAAATCATATACGTCTTTTCGATATGCATCAAGATTTCTAAAGTCCAAGAATGTGAGCCAATCATCATTAACATCTTTATCAGTACATTTTAATTCGTAATCGCCCTTAAACTGCTTGTGAAAGGCTTCACCAAGCATTCCGCCACAACCTGCAATATAAATTCTTTTCATAATAGTATTTTTTGAAATTATCGTTAGAAAACTCTCTTACTTCTTATACCGTTGTTAACTACATAAAATTAATTTTAAATAATTAATTAAAGAAAATAAATGCGTGATTTATAAAATCATTTAATAATGAATTTAGCATGCAGAGAAACTAAATTATTGGTTTAATTTTATTTACAATTTCCATTAATTTAATTAGATAATTATCCCGTGAATGATTTGCAATAACATAATTTAACAGGTTCGCAGTCAATCGTTTCTGTATTTCAATATCGTTGTACAAAACTTTGATTTTCTCAACAAGTTCTTTCGAATCTCCTTGTTCTACAAGAATTCCTCGTTCTCCATTTTTTATGTAGTTAGAGATTGAAGGAGTGTTTGTTGCAATTATTGGTTTTTGCATTAATGATGCTTCAAGTAAGATAATTAGACCACAGGGTAGTTTAGATTTAAGAGGAATAATAACCATGCAAGCATTTCTCATATAATCATTGAATGTTTTTTGATTAGTATCAAAATATAACTCAACATTACTCGGAATCTTCAATGAATGATCAAAATATTTCTTCCGTGCTATACATACAAATTTTATTTGCGGAACATGATAACAGGCATTAAACAGAGTTTCCCAATCACGTTGTGCTTCACCGCCAACAAATATATAGCTATTTCCATAATTAAAAGGCTGTATTTCGCTTGATGGAATTGGATCGTTTAAGATAAAGAATTTTTCTTTTTTGACATTAAACCTTTTACTATAATCATCAATATATAAGGGAGAATTTACGGTTAAGAAAAAATTTGGGTTATTTAAAATTGGGAAAAAAATAATTTTTCTTACCATATCAATAAACCGATTTCTTCGATGAGCAATAATGTTTAATCCTAAAATCACTCTCCTTTTTCTAAAAATCTTACATATGTATCCACAAGCAATCGAAGTAGTGAAATTCCAACATATTAAAACATCATTTTCTTTAGATTTTTTAATTACTCGATACGCAAGTTGTAAGTATTTGTAGTAAAGGAAAAATACACGATAAGTTTTAGTTCTATCCTTCATTGAGTAATTTGGAATATCATGTAATTGACAATCAATTCCTTGTTCAATAAATGATTTTTCTATAAAAAAATCTTCTGTCTTTTTCCAGTCAATTAAAATATGATACATAAATACATCTAAATTAATACAATTTGATATTATTAGAATCTAACTTACTGCATTAACAACTAATTTATTTTGAAACCAGCCACTTCCATGTCTCTGAAATACCTTTATTCAATGAAGTTAACGAATATTCACCCAAAACATTCTTGACTTTAGAGATATCTAAAACAAAATTGTTGACATCATAAATTTGTTTGTCTACATTATTAACCAGGAGATTGTATCCTGTTTCTTCATTTATCTGATCAATAATTGTATTTATACTTGTTCCGACTCCACTTCCTAA
Source organism: Bacteroidales bacterium (assembly GCA_043743775.1). Taxonomy (GTDB): domain Bacteria; phylum Bacteroidota; class Bacteroidia; order Bacteroidales; family Tenuifilaceae; genus UBA8529. The sequence goes on from JAYTVX010000125.1 coordinate 6,819, forward strand.
GTTAAAAACTCCGACCTCCTCGCTGAGGCTTAATTCATAGCTTAAATCTATTAAATCCCTTATGAATATATAATCTTTTGTAGAATTACCATCACCAAAAACGGTTATTGGTTCATTCAAATTAGCCTTTCTTAGAAAAGTTGAAATTACACCTTGAGCAATGAAATGGCCTTGTCTTGGTCCATATGGGTTTGATGGTCTTAAAATAAGTGGTTTTAAGTCGTACATCCTTTGATATAGAAATAAGTATCTTTCAATAGTAACTTTAACAATTCCATATGAAGAAATTGGATTTAATACATGTTCTTCTGATATTAAAGCTGTTAATGGATTTCCATATACCGCACCACCAGATGAGAAATAAACAATCCGTTGTATCTTTAACTTAACTAATAGGTTTAGAACATTTAGCGCGGGTATTAAATTGCTATTAACATCAGAAACCGTATCTATGTTGGATGTACTGGGAACTGATGAACTTGCTAAATAAAATACAATATCAATACCCAACAATGCTTCATATAGGTCAGGGATGTTATCTAAACTTGATATTCGATAGTCAACCTCTTGTAAAGGTTTACGATAACGTTCACCAGCAATGTCAAAAACCCTTACATGATGACCATTACTAAGTAATTTATCAACAAGATGAGAACCAATAAAACCATTTCCACCAATTAGTAATATATTCATACTTTCAATTTAGAATTAATTAGGTCAGTAAAAATGTTCATTGTATCAGCATAATATCTTTCAGGATTATGTTTATTTTCTAATTGGATTCGAGCGTTCATTCCCATTTTCAGAATCAATTCTTTGTTTCGAAATAAATAATCTATTTTTTCAGATAGATTTACATAATCGCCAACTTTAAAGAAAATACCATTTTCATCCGGCTTGATTAAATCATTTAATCCACCCATATTCGATGCAACTACTGGCTTCCCATAAGAAAATGCTTGAAGAGCAACATAAGGACTAGGTTCATGCCATTCTGAGGGAATAATTACAAATTCACAATCATTAATAATGGGCTCTAAATCTTTATTCCATTTAGGTCCAAGAAAACATACATTTGATAATGAATTTTCTAATACGTAACTTTTATAATAATTCAATTCTGGTCCGTCACCTACAACCTTTAATTCAATATTTGGCAATGTCTTCATTGCCTTTAATAAAGTGAGTATTCCTTTCTCACTAGAGATCCGACCAAAGTAGAGTATGTAATTTTTTCCTCCATATATTGGTTTAGTAGAATTACAGTCATATGGGTTTTCAATAATATGGGTTCTTTTTATATCATAACCGAACTTAACAAACATATCTCTTGTAAATTCACTTTGAAATAAAAATAAATCAACACTTTTGTAGAAAGGCATTATGTAATAAACATAACTTTCAATTGCTAAAAGTGTGCTAGCAAGCAAAGAATTTTTCTTGCACTTTTTAATAATGCATTTATAATACTTATGCTTAAAACAATCCTCGCATAATTTTCCATCTGATAAAAATGTTGTATTAGGACAAAGTAATCTATAATCTAAAATCCTCCATACTATCGGTATTTTAGCTTTCGATAAAATGGGTATAATACTTGGAGTATGATAATTGGTAATATTATTCAATTGGGCAATATCAACTTTGGTTTCATTTAGTAATAATTTTAATTTCATTCTTGCCTCTAGAGAGTATATAGAGTTAAAAGCCGTTTTCACACCCTTTAATGGAGTTATATCATTATAAAAACTCTTGTAGTCAATGCTTTCAAGAAAATACTTTTCATAAGAAGTAGGAGCATTTTTACTATTATGAACAGAAAATGGTATAACTAAATGACTATGTGATTCATATAACTTGCAAACACTCTCAATATAAGTCCAATCACCTCCGCTTGGATACCATGTCCAATTTGCTACTAATATGTTCATCTTTTAAACTTATTCGTAATAATATAAAGTATTAATTATTAATTAAAATACTGTTAGTGAGTTTTTATAAGACATTTATTTTTTTATTTACAGAATTTAATCCAATAAATTTCTAAAAAAAACTTTTAAATTGTTCGAATAATTTAACATTATTTTGTTCCTCTAAAATATCTACTAAATAATGGTTTTTTCGATAAATAATAAGAGTGTTTGAATGTAACTTCAAAGTAAAAGAGTGATGGTATGAAACAGTAAAGAGATTATAAGTCTGACATTAAGTAAAATTTCATTCCATTTGCTTTAGCAAAAGATAATATCTGTTCAAGATTATCAAAAGAAAAAGAATAATCTGAATCTGGAGTTTTCATGGGCTTATGAGCATATAAAATCAGAACTGTTTTATACCTTTTAGCATGAATAATTTTCTCTTTTATATCTCTCATTGAAAAAGGTGCTGTTTTATCAAAAAAGAAAAAATGATAAAGAAGTTTATTCCCTCTCTCTTTAACAAAAGGTGCTAATTGAGCATTTCCTTTATAATCTGTTGGAGCTCCTCTAACCCTATCGTAATATTTTAGTAGAATTGAATCAGTGTGTGCATTTCTGTTGCCAAAAGGATATGCAAAGGTTGTAACAGGGATATTAAGTTTCTTAAAAAAATTTATACTAGGCAAAATCTCATTTTCTATAAATTTCTTTTCACCATAATTCTGAATACTCTTTACTACATCTTGATGGTTCATCGTATGAAAACCAATCTCGTTTCCACTTTGGTAAAGAAATTTTAAATCATCATTAGCATCGCCTGTAATTGCGTGCTTAAATAGACTAACATTATAAGTTGCACAACCATTATACTTTTTAATTATAACATTAGCTTCTAGCCATTCTTTAAAATAATCGTCATCAAAATTTAAGGCAATCCCAGGAGGAAGATTTCCATAATTATCGAAATTAAAATCCTTTTCAACTTTATCACATCCTACGAAAAACATAAGAATAAAAAAAAATAATCCCAATGATTTAAATTTACCTGAAAAAAAAACATGTTTTGTCATAAATACTTATTTTGCTAATTAATAGAAATTTATTCGTTTTCCAATATTATTGATAATCATTAAATACAATAATTCTATATTTTGAATCTATAAGAAAAAGTTAAATGTTTTATCTTTTATTAAATCTCCACTCATTTGGAATTGCAGCCGACTCATTGTTAAGATAAAATCGATAAAAACCATATGACATAAACAATCCTAAAAATAAAAGTGTAGCAATTTTTTTTGAATTTGTTTTAAATAAATCGATATATTCTGGAATTAACAAGATTAACGAAAACTCACCATAATATGCCAAACGTGGACCTAATTGATTAAAAATGTTAAATATATTTCCAATAATGATACCAAAGAAAAATAGGTTAAAATATAATATTGTTGTTTTTTTATATATTTTATTAAAGTTTAAAAACAAAATTACTAATAACAAATTTTTTATAATTAATTGATAGTTTGTTTTACTTAAATTAATAAAAACAGCATTGTATAAACTATAATCAACTAAACCTGAAGGTACTAGTGGCATTTTGGCTATGAGTTTAAGAGTACTATCAATCATCATTACTTGAAATTCCTTGAATATTACAATTATTATTGAGATACCCCATAGAATCATATAAAAGGTAATCGTTCTTTTTTTATCTTTTAAGAATAAAAAAAGTACAAGGATATATACTGAGAAATGAATTTGAGCTAATAATAGAAGCAAGATTATGTATAAAGTCATTTTATTATTCTGTACATAATTTAATCCAAAATAATAAAATAGGGAAATAGCTAAAAACTGTCTAATAATATTAAATGTTGAAAGGTAAAATAAAAAAACATAAAGAATAACACTCACCCAAATTATGGAACTACGATAATAAATCGTTTTTATAATAAAAAAATTTATAACAAATGAAGTTACAATGAAAAAAAATACAGAATCAGTTGTTATAAATTTTAATCCATAACAAAAAATTGCTTTAAACAAGAAACTAAAATTATCCGCTTCCGGAATTGAAGGATTATTGAATAGTTTTACATAATTTGGGTAATCTGTACCTAGACCATTTCTAAATGCCGAAACAAGAAATAAAATTAAGAAAATAATTAATAAATATAGCTGCTGCTTACTTACCTTAGACATTTACTTCTTTTGCTTAATGATTTGGGAAATCTCACTTTTAACAAAAATGAATCCCTTATATAATGGAGATATTCTTCTAGTTTTTAAGGACATTTTTACCATTTCAATAAAATGTCGTATATATTTTATAATTAATAAATATAAGGGAACGTCATAATTAATATAATAATATGTTTGTATTTTTACCCAATTTTCTAATACCTTAATTCTTTCAAAATTGTCATTCCATTTGCTTGCACTTTTGCTTTCAATCTTTCTATAAACACCAGTTACATCTGGCATACCAATTACTTTACTCTTTAATGCAATGAATAACCATAGGGATATATCACCAGGAGGAATATCTTCCATATTAACTAATAAACTTCTCCTAAACATAGTAGTACATGTAGAAATAATTGTTCCTAAAAATATTCTACTAAAACTATATTTTATGTTCTTTGAATTCACCAAAAATGGAGTCAAAAATATTTCCTTTTTTTCATCCCAGAATTTGCAACTTGTATGAACCATACCAATAGAATAGTCATACTCTAATATGTCTACTTGCTTTTGTAATTTGTATGGATCTATCCAGTAATCGTCACCTTCACAGAATGCAATATACTTTCCTTGAGCAGCTTGAAAAACAACTTTAGTCACATATTCCACTCCCTTTGAATATTGATTTTCTATCTGATATATATTGAAAAACAATTCTGGGTATTTTTCTTCATACTCCTTAATAATTTCTTTTGAATTATCCGTTGAAGCATCATCGTGTATAATTATTTCAAATGGGAAATCGGTTTTCTGCATTAAAAAACCTTCTATCGCTTGTAATATATATTTTTCGTGATTATAACAAGTACAAATAATACTTACTAAAGGTCTGTTTGATATTTTGTTTGATAAATCCTTCATAATTATTTCATAAAACTAATGCTAAATTATACTTGACTCACAATTTTACTATTTTTCAATTCTCCTAACAAAATATTATTTGAATGCCCTGGCCATATCATTATATCATCATTAAAATGTTCTACTATTCCCTTAATTGAATTTTCAGCTTGAATTTTATCACTATACTTCAATTTAGTATGAATCTTAGTCCCTGGTATTAATGCGTCTCCTGTAAATAAATTTTTTTCTACCTGAAAAGACAGACAATCCCTATCGTGTCCTGGCGTTTCTAAAATAAACAAAGAGGTGTCATCCCATAATAAAATATGATCATCCTTATCAATAATAATAACATCTTGACGATTAATAGTAAAAGGAATCTCTTTATAAAGAGATCCATTTAGTTTTTCAGACATCATACCTTCTTTTGCATAATGGGATGCAAAAACATTTAAATAGGGAAATATTTCTTGTAAATCATTAATACCATAGATATGATCAAAATGGGAATGGGTTATTAGTATTCCTTTTAAAGTTTTACTATAATTTGTTAGCCATTCGATTATTTGTTCGCTATCACCAGGATCAATTACCCAAACATCTTTTTCATCTACCTTATATAGAATATAAGAATTGGATGAGAATATGCTATTTATGAATCTTTCAACTTGCATTAATCTTTCAATTTGTTTAAAAACAACGTAAACCACCTTCAGATGATCTTTATTTTGAGCAAAACTCAATCAATATTCCTTTAGTTGAACGAGGATTAAGAAAACCAATATTCATTCCCTCGGCTCCTTTTCGTGAAACCCTATCAATTAGCGAAAACCCATTTGATTTTGCATTAATTAAAGCCTCATCAGTGTTATCTACAGCAAAAGCAATGTGATGGATACCCTCACCTCTCTTTTCAATAAATGTTCCTAAAGGACCTTCGGGATCTATTGATTCCAACAACTCAATTTTAGTTTGTCCAATTAAAAAAAAAGCAGTCTTAACAAATTGTTCTTTTACCTCCTCTATGGCATAACATTTAGTACCAAGAAGACTTTCATAGTAGGGAATACTTTCATCAAGACTCTTCACGGCAATGCCTATATGATCAATAAAATTTGGTTTCATAAAGTCTATTTTGATTATTAACCTTATCCAATTTATATTGCTTAAGCAATAACAACTTACTTGAAATCTAACACTACGCCACCCCAAGAATATCCAAGGCCTGGTGCAGCAAGCAAAACTTTTAATTGACCATTTAGAGTACCATCATTCAGAGCTTCTTTTAATGCAATAGGGATTGTAGATGATACAGTGTTTCCAACAGTTTCAAAAAAACGATAAAACTTTTCTTCATCAATTTTCATCTTCTTACGTAATAGTTCCATTATAAACTTATTGGCTTGATGAAAAATAAAAAGATCAATTTCTTTTTGTTCCAGGTTATTTTTAGAAAGAGTATCAACAACTAACGGGGGAAAGTAATCTAATGTATATTTTAAAATTTCGGATCCATCCATATACAAATAGTCAGATGATTTTGGATTTCCTGCTTCATCTATTAACAAGTCGTTTAATCGATCTTGATATCGTGCGCCACCCGTCTTAACGATTAAATTATTCGCTCCTCGTCCATCAGTCCCAAAACAGAATTTTTTAATTTCAGCAATTCCACTTGACGAAATCAAGGTGGCTGCCGCAGCATCTCCAAAAATAGTCCTATTTCCTTTATCTTTAGGATGAATATGTTTAGAATAGGTTTCAGATGTAAGAAGCAATACATTTTCGGCCATCTCACCCAAAATTAAACCCTTGGCCAAAGAAAGTCCAAATACAAAACCGGAGCACCCTAAATTCACATCAATCGCCCCTATTGAGGTTGGTAAACTCAATCTATCTTGAATTAAACAAGCGGTTGTAGGAAGAAAATAATCCGGACTTTGTGTAATTAAAATTACATAATCTATCGTACTTCGGTCAATACAATATTCAGAAATAAGATTCTCTGCAGCTGCAACAGCCATATCAGCTGCAGTTTCATTAGCACCTGCAATATGCCGTTCAGAGATACCAATCTTCGATATTATTTTCCCAACAGACCATTCAGGAAAAAGTTCTACTAGGTCCTCATTCGTAACCACTTTTTCAGGTAAATAATAAGCAATTGCTTTAATAAATGCTTTCATATCTAAATTTCATTTACATCAATGATTGTACAATCGACCATTTTCAGAATTACAGAACCCCATGAAAATCCTGCTCCTATTGCATTTAACATTAAAATATCATTATTGCTTATAAGTTTTTTTTGATCCACTATGGTCAAGGGAATAGAAACACCACTCGTATTTCCATATTTCTCAATAGAATACAACATCTTAGTCAAATCAATTTTTAATTTTTTTGCAATAACATTCATCATATATTTGTTTGCCTGATGAAACACAAACTTATTTATCGCATCGACATCCTTTTCTGCAAAGGTTAGCAAACGTTTTACATCTTTGGGAACCTCTGAAACTGCAAAACTAAATACTTCCATACCATCCATTCGAATTTGCTCATCATTTCGCTCACTACCATCTTCATGCTTCTTGGTGGTAATGGTATCAATTGAACTCATATTTCGAAATCCACCTCCCGGGATTATTACTACATCGGAATTACTTCCATCAGTATTTAAGGAAAAAAAACTTTCACCATATTTTTCATCTTTAGTAATAAGTGTAGCACACCCTGCATCTCCAAGAAGTAAACCGGTAGAATTATCTTTTGCCGAAGTGATTTTTGAAAGGGTTTCTCCTACTAAAAGCAAAACGTTTTTGAAATTACTAATATTGGCCAAAGAATAGGCCAAAAACAACCCATAAACATACCCCGAGCAAGTTAAGTTAACATCAAATGCAATAGTGGTTTTAGGCAGTTTAAGACGATCCTGTAATATTATTGATGAACCAGGGACTCTATAATCAGGGGTTTGGCTTATGAAGATTAATGCATCAATTTCATTTGGATTGATATCCGTTTTATTGAATAAATTGATGGCTGCATCATAACATAAATCAGATGAACAAACGTCATACGGTGCAATCCTTCGTTCTTTAACCCCCGTTGTTTCAATAAAACTAGTTAGTTGTTTCTCTGTAAAAAAAGCGTTTTGTTTAATTGTCTCTACTCGTGTAGAAGGAATAGTTGCACTTAACGACTTGATTCCAATCCCACTAAATTTTATAAGTCCCATATTTTAATTTTTATTGCAAAGTAAAACCACCATCAATAACAATACTGGCTCCTGTAACCCAACTTGATGCATCTGAAAGAAAATAAATAACCCCATAGGCAACATCTTCTGGTTGTCCTATACGTTTTAACGGATACTGCTTTAGTTTATCATTTATTTGGTCTTCAGAAAACATTTCCCCTGCCAACTTCAAAATATTAGTTTGGATTAACCCAGGATTAATACTATTTACACGAATTTTCTGGGAAGCTAAATCGATAGCAGCACCTTTAACAAAACCATGAATTGCACCTTTTGATGCCGAATAAATAGATTCCCCCAATGTTGAAATGCTAACTCCCGATATTGAGGAAATAAATACAATGGATGCACCCTTTTTTAATTTTTTCTTTTTAACTAATGAAGAGGTAAGCAGAATAGGTGCAAGGGTATTAATTCCCATTATCTCACTTAAACTTTCCCTTTGAATAAACTTCACAGTCATAAGTTTAGGGATTCCTGCATTATTTACACAACCATCTAATTGAGGAGATTGTTCTATCAAACGAGTAAGATCATCACTATTAGATAAATCAGCTATAATTTGAATATGCTCTTTCCCAATTAACGCTTGATAAGTTTCGTTCAATTGTGCTACATTTCTTCCTGTTACAACAACTCTCGCACCCATTTTCGAACACTCAATAGCGATACCTCTTCCGATTCCGGAAGAGGCCCCAGTAACGAGTATTGTTTTCCCTTCTAAAGAAAACGGATTATACATAACTCTTTATTTTGATTGAATTAATGCAAATAAATCCTCAATGGTTTTACTATTGCGAATATCTGCACCGGTAATTCTTTTATCGAGTTCTTCATCAACCATTGCGATAATCGATAGGGCTGTTAATGAACTCCACTCATCTAATTCTTTAAATGCTGTAGTAGATTTAAAGGTATCTGAAGGGGTCTCGTCAAATTGTTCTGCAAAATGTTTAATAAAATCATTAAGTTCCATTTTCGTAAGTTTTAATTGTTAGTACTATTATATAATTGAGTCCAATAATGAACAAACTTTCTTATCGGGGCACATCCGCTGGACGATTTTTTGTAAGGTATCATCAGGACCTACCTCGTAATACTCCTGAACACCTGACTTCTCCATATTTTGAACCATATTTGTCCATAATACCGGATGAGTAATATGTTTAATCAGATTATTTCGAATTTCATCGATATTAGTATGAGCCATACCATCTACACATTGGTAGATGGGGTATATGGGTGAATTTAATTTGGTTTTTTGAATAATTTCAGCCAACTCATTTTTGGCTTCTTCCATAAAAGGAGAATGAAATGAACCACTAATACTCAAGGGAACAGCCTTCTTAGCACCTTCAGCCTTAAATGTTTTACATGCTATTCGGATTCCTTTTTTTGAACCAGTAATAACTACTTGCCCAGGGCCATTGTAATTAGCAAAATATATTGGTTCGCCCGATTCTTTTGAAATCTCTTCAAGACGTTTCTCGATGTATTCATCAGGAAAACCGATAATTGCACCCATAGCTGTCTCATCCTTTTCACAAACTTTCTGTGCGATTAGTGCTCGATTCAAAACTAAATTTAGACCATCCTCAAACGAAAGTGTTTTATTGATAACTAAAGCACTAAATTCACCTAGAGAATGACCAGCAACGACATCAGGGACGATTTTCGTTTGGGTTAACGCTAAGATTGTACAGTACAAAAAAACTGCAGGTTGTGTATTTTTAGTCTCCAGCAACTCCAATTCGGATCCTTTAAACATAACATCAGTAATGCGTCGTCCCAATAATTCATTTGCATACTCAAAGTATTCTCTCGCTTTGGGAACATTCTCATATAAAGTTTTTCCCATTGCTTCTCGTTGAACTCCTTGTCCAGGAAAAATAAATGCTTTCATATTGGTAAAATTATTTTAAACGAATAGCGGGGTTGCCAAATACAGTTGTATTTTCGATCACTTTACGAATTACAAAACTACCAGCTCCAACACAAGCTCCTCTTCCAACCCGAATTTTTTGATTTATAATAGCAGCAGTGTGAATTGTAACCTCCTCTTCTAAAACAGATCCTCCTGTACATACTGCATGACAATCAACTCTTGAGTAGTCTCCAACTTTCACATCATGGCCGATAATCGTCGAAATTTGTATTAATACAAAATCCCCAATTATTGAGCCCGATCCCAGAACAGCATTTTGAAGAACAATGCATCCGGTTCCAATTTTAGCGTGTGAATCAACCCAAGCAGCAGGGTGTATTAAAGATATAAATTTACCCCCTTTATCCTTTATTATCTGGATATATTTTTTTTTGTATTGAACATCACCTAATGCACAAATAAAAACATCATCAACTCCAATTACATAGTTTTCAACAGAATCGACAATAGGTGGATAATTATGATATTCGTCTAAAGCATTTTTTTTATCGTCTAAAAAGCCTTTTATTTTATATTCTTTTTGATAACCCGGACAAACTATAGCCAAATTAAATATATCACGACCAAACCCTCTTGCCCCTATAATTAATAAATTCTTCATATTGTAGTTATTTTATCAATTATTTTTTTAATAACCCGATTATTCGGTCTTGCTGTTGCACATCTAAATCGGCATAAATTGGAAGGCAAATCACTTCACTAGTTGCCTTTTCGGCTATTGGCATTTTACCAGGTTGAGCACTATCTAAGCCACGATATGTTGGAAACTGACTTATAAGTGGATAAAAATAACGTCTTCCAAAAATATTATGCTTTTTTAATTCCTCATAGAGTTCATCACGAGTTTTCCCATATTTCCCCTTTTCAATTAAGATAGGGAAGTATGAATAGCAATGTTTCACATCAGGTAAATCTTCCATATATTTCAATCCTAAAATACCGTTAAGGCCTTGTTGGTAGTATTCAGTAATCTTTTTCCGTTTCTCTATTGCTGCATCAATGTATTTGAGTTGTAATAATCCCATGGCCGCTTGTATCTCATTCATTTTAGCATTGATTCCTGGAGCAACAACAGTTGTTTCGTTGATAAAGCCAAAGTTTTTTAAATTGTCAATTCTTTTTTTTGTGGCCTCATCGTGACAAATAATAGCTCCTCCTTCAAAGGTATTATAAACCTTTGTTGCATGAAAACTCATGATTGAAAGATCTCCAAAATTCAAAACGGGAATACCTTTTATTGTAACTCCAAATGTATGGCAAGCATCATAAATTACCTTTAATCCATAAGTATCAGCAATACCCTTAATTCTTTCTACATCACAAGGATTTCCGTACACATGAACCGGCATAATCGCTGTAGTTTTTGAAGTGATTGCTGCTTCAATTTTATCGGGATCAAGATTAAACGTAACAGGATCAATATCAACGAATACAGGTTTAATATTATTCCACCAAAGTGAATGAGTTGTTGCTACAAAACTATACGGTGTTGTTATAACCTCCCCAGTTATTCTTAGTGCTTGTAAAGCAGTTACCAATGCTAATGTACCATTAGAGAAAAGCGAAATGTACTTAACACCCAAATACTCACACAACGCTTTCTCAAGGGCTTGATGATATTTACCATTATTAGTGAGCCATTTACTTTCCCAAATATCTTTTAAATAGACTTCAAACTCCTTTAGGGGGGGTAATAATGGTTGAGTTACCAGTATTGGGTTGTTCTGATTTTTAGTCATAATTTGTTATCTTTTAAGAACCTTCTCTAAAATAATATCTTTAATATAAAGATAATCATTCAAATGCATTAATTCTGAAATTCCTATTGTTAGAAAAGCACCCAGAAGTACCTGAACTATAAGTTTAAAGGGATTAGGAATTTCTAAGTAATACCCTGTAATAAATACCACGAATCCAACGACACAGGCTAGGCAGAAAGAGGGCAATATATCTTTAATTTGCTGAGTTGTAGAATAGCCTATAAGTATACCTGACCAATAACTGTTTAAATAAAAGGCAAAGAGGTTTATTACTAGCATTCCAATAATCATACTTTTAATACCAAAAAAAATGCCAACAATAATTACTGGAACTGCAATTATTTTTTTTATGATTTCCAATCGCAAAAAAAGATCACTTCGACCTTGTACTTGAAGCATGTTAAGGTTAAGCGCATGCAAGGGGTAAAACATGCCTACAAAACAAAGCATTTGTAAGTAAATAACCATTGGAAGCCATTTCTCCCCTATTAAAGTCAACACCATTGGTTTAGCGACTGCTGCAAGTCCAATCATAAGTACAAATGTAATAATCATTGTACTTTTTATTAATTTCTTATATGCTGCTTTAAGCTGTTCTACGTCATTTTGAATACTTGATAAAACGGGGAAACTCACTCGGGATATAACTCCATTTAAGTTTTGAGAAGGAAATGCCTGAAACTGATCTGCCTGAGTATAATAACCAAGTTCAACGGCAGAGAAATATTTACCAATAATAAGATTATAAACATTTCGATAAATAGTATCTATTAATCCACTAAATAATAATTTACTTCCAAAAGCAAACAATTCGTTTAATGAGGTTTTACTAAAAACCCAAATTGGTTTCCAAGATGACCAAACCCATAAAAGAATTGAAGAAAAACCAAATCGACATAATGTAAGTGCAACAAGACTCCATACTCCATATCCATAATAAGCCATAGAAACCGCTATAATACCCGATCCCACTGAAGCAATTATTGATACTCGCATTTGTAATTTAAAATTGAGTTCTTTTGTTAGTATTGTTCGCTGAATAATAGCTAAGGCATTAAACAACAACCCTATACCAAGAACCTGAATAAGCATTTTTAACTGTGGTTCATTAAAAAATATACTTATAGCATCTGAAAAAATAAAAAGTAAAAAATAAGATATTATACTAATGATAATATTGAAGTAAAAAATAGTAGAATAGTCATTTTGCGTACAATTATTTTTTCGAATCAACGCACTAGTAAATCCGCTATCGATAAAAGATTGAGAAACAGCTATAAATATTGTAAGCATGCCAATAAGCCCAAATTCTCTAGGAGACAGAATCCTAGCTAATATTATCCCAACTATAAACTGAACACCTTGACTGGCAAAGCTGTCAATAAAACTCCAAAAAAGTCCAGAAACCGTTTTTTGTTTAAGGCTCATCAAAATAATATTAATATCATAATTTAATTAGAACAGTTATTACTTTAAACGTTTTTAAGTCACGTTCTAATTGAATCCTATCAAACAAACACTAACGTTTTGAATACATGGCTTCATAATACTTCTGGTAGTCTCCACTAGTTACCCTATCAAGCCACTCCTCATTTTGAAGATACCAATCAATTGTGAGTTCTATCCCTTCTTCAAACTGCAAGGACGGCTTCCATCCCAATTCATGCATTACCTTGTTGGCATCGATGGCATATCGCAAATCGTGCCCTGCCCTATCGGTTATGTAAGTAATCAACTTCTCGGATGTTCCTAATAGACGATTTAGCTTTTTATCCATTACCTTACAAACAACTTTAATAAGATCGATATTTTTCCACTCGTTAAAGCCACCTATATTATAGGTTTCACCTATCTTCCCTTTATGAAAAACCGTGTCAATTGCAGAGGCATGGTCGATAACATAGAGCCAATCACGCACATTCTCCCCTTTTCCATACACTGGAAGAGATTTGTTATTGCGTATGTTATGAATGAAAAGGGGTATTAATTTTTCTGGGAATTGGTTTGGGCCATAGTTATTCGAGCAGTTAGTTATTAAAAACGGGAGTTTAAACGTATTTCCATAAGCCCTGACAAAATGATCGCTACTTGCTTTTGAGGCAGAATACGGAGATTGAGGATCGTAGGGGGTGGTCTCAAGAAAGAAGCCCTCATTTTCCAATGAACCATAAACCTCATCGGTAGAAACATGGTAAAATCGTTTCCCCTCCATGTTTCCCTTCCATGTCTCCTTGGCAGCTTGCAGTAGGGAGAGTGTTCCCATCACGTTGGTTTGCGCAAAGGAGAATGGATCGGTGATCGATCTATCCACGTGCGATTCTGCAGCCAAATGAATAACTCCATCAATTTGGTAATCAGCGAATATCTTAAGCATTTGTGAATAATCACAAATATCGGCTTTTACAAACTTGTAGTTTGGGGCATTTTCAATATCAGTCAGATTCTCGAGATTACCTGCATAGGTAAGCTTATCGAGGTTGACTATATTGTATTGTGGGTATTTATTCACAAAGAGGCGGACTACATGTGAACCAATAAATCCGGCACCTCCAGTAATAAGTAAATTTCGTTTCATGATTATTATGCAAATAAATTTGTCTGTGAATAAAGTGATTCAGTATATTGGAATACATGAGCGTCTGCAAAAAGCGGAGCAACCCGATCCTTCTCAGAAAGGATCAACTGATCTGGTTTCAATTGCCAATCAATATTTAACGTTGGATCATTCCAACGAATAGACCCTTCGCTTTCTGGAGCGTAGTAATTATCACACTTATACTGAAAAATTGCCTCATCGCTTAGTACAACAAAACCATGAGCAAAACCTCTCGGAATGAAAAATAATCGTTTGTTATCCGCTGAAAGTTCTACAGTAACGTGCTTGCCATAAGTTGGCGATCCTATACGTATGTCCACTACGACATCAAATACTTTCCCCTTTATAACACGAACCAATTTAGATTGCGAATGGGGTGGTAGCTGGAAATGTAATCCCCGTAAAACACCAAAAGAGGATTTAGACTCATTATCTTGAACAAAAGTTGTGTGAAATACTTTCTCCTCGAACTCCTTTTGAGAGAAGGACTCAAAAAAATAACCCCTTGAATCGCCAAATATTTTTGGTTCAATGATAAAAACACCGGGGATCGCTGTATTAATAACTTCCATAATTTCTAATTTTTACCTTCTGCAAGCCTAATAAGGTACTGTCCATACTGATTTTTAATCATTGGCTTTGCCAGCTCTAAAAGTCGCTCTTTGGTGATCCACCCTTTACTATAGGCAATCTCCTCTAAGCATGCAATTTTAAGACCCTGACGGTGCTCAATGGTCTCAACATAGTTACTTGCCTCTGTAAGCGATTCATGGGTTCCCGTATCGAGCCATGTGAAACCACGTCCCATCAGCTCTACGCTAAGGCGATTTTGTTTTAAATACTCTTGGTTTACCGTAGTTATTTCTAGTTCACCCCTAGCAGAGGGTTTAATGCTTTTAGCCACCTGTACAACATCGTTGGTATAAAAATAAAGCCCAACTACCGCATAGTTTGATTTAGGATGTAATGGTTTCTCCTCAATACTTATTACATGTCCATCAACATCGAATTCTGCAACACCGTATCGCTCAGGATCATTCACCCAATAGCCGAATACGGTAGCATGCCCAGCCTTTTCAATATTGACTCTAGCGTTTTCGAGTAATCCGGTAAAACCATGCCCATGGAAAATGTTATCACCAAGAACTAAGCAAACGCTATCATTACCAATAAATTTTTCGCCAATGATAAAGGCTTGCGCTAATCCATCTGGACTTGGCTGCTCTGCGTATGTAAAAAATACTCCAGAATCGGAACCATCACCCAAAAGACGGCGGAAATGGGGTAAATCCTCAGGAGTTGAGATAATAAGGATTTCTCTAATCCCAGCTAACATCAGCGCAGAAATTGGGTAGTAAATCATCGGTTTATCGTAAATGGGAAGCATCTGCTTAGATACTCCTTTTGTAATGGGGAATAAACGAGTACCTGCTCCGCCTGCTAATACAATGCCTTTCATAAGTATGAATTTAAATACAAAAAAAAGAAAAGATTCAACGATTTAAAGTCTAAGGAAAGATGAGATGAAGAACCTAATAATTAGAAAATAGGATAAGAACAATAAAAACAGCATGAATTTATAAAACTTCTTTTTGGTATTTTCCTGATTATGCATCTCTCAAGGAAAAAATCCGATTAACATTTATGTGGATAAAGTTAGAGCGATTGTTCTTGTTATCTTTCATCCAAACACAGCTTCGCCCAGTCAGTCACATTTTGTAACCTAAGGAAGTGAGCGAAAGTAACATTTTAAACCCTTCTGCACAAGTCTTAATCATAAAAAAAGAGAACTTGTCAATTGCTCTCTTTTTTATAAATGATTCTAGTCTTAATTGAAAGTTATTAAAACAGATGAATTTTGTTGATTAAAAGTTGTGTTGCTGGTATAATTATAAATTATCGGTAATTCGATTATACGGCCACATTATATTCCCTCAACGCATCATTCAGCGATGTTTTAAGATCGGTTGATTCCTTGCGTTCACCTATGATAAGGGCGCAGGGTACTTGGTAGTTTCCTGCGGGAAATGTTTTGGTGTAGGAACCGGGTATTACCACAGAACGAGGAGGGACTTCGCCTTTATACTCTATTGGAGTAGTTCCCGTAATATCAATTATTTTAGTGGATTTTGTTAGCACAACATTGGTGCCAAGTACTGCTTGCTTACCAACTCTTACCCCTTCAACAACAATGCATCGAGAGCCTATAAAGCAACCATCCTCAATAATAACAGGTGCTGCTTGGACTGGTTCGAGAACGCCACCGATACCAACCCCTCCGCTGAGGTGAACATTCTTTCCAATCTGAGCGCATGAGCCAACCGTAGCCCAGGTATCAACCATGGTTCCCTCGTCAACGTATGCTCCGATGTTCACATAGGATGGCATCAGTATAACACCTTTTGCTAGGTATGAGCCGTAACGGGCAATTGCATGAGGCACAACCCTTACACCTAACTTTTTATACCCTGTTTTAAGCTTTATCTTATCATGAAACTCAAACGGTCCAAGTTCAATGGTTGTCATCTCCTGGATTGGAAAGTAGAGTATTACGGCCTTCTTTATCCATTCGTTCACAATCCATCCGTTGGGTGATGGTTCTGCAATACGAATTTCACCCTTGTCGAGTAGGTCTACAATACTTCGAACAGTTTCCTGTGATTTAGGTTCTGAAAGAAGATTACGGTTATCCCAAATCCCCTCAACTATTGATTTCAAATCGTTCATCGATGGTTCAATTTTCTGCAAATTTATACTATTTGCGAATAGACCAATAGGGCTAAAGGTAATTGGAGCTAAAAATTAATCATTTTATGAGTGGTCGAATATGGTGTAATTATTTAAAAACTCTATGTATACTGGGATTTCATATTGGTTTACCATGATTCTCTCGCGGTTAAAATTGGTTAAATTAAATTTTGGCAATGTTTCGATTTCTACTTATCTGCTATTTTTGAAAGTATAAATAGCATAAAATTGAGTAGCCATATCTATCAAATGATCATAGTTCTGTTCTTAACATCAACATGTTTAAGTGCAGAATGCCAGGATACAGTTAAGGTCGTTAATTTTCGTGTAATTAATTCTCATTCGGGTAGCCCTGTGGAGTTAGCACATATTATTAATAAAACCCAAAGAGAAGCCACAACTGCCGATTTGCTGGGCTACTTTAAGATTCCAGTTGGTATTGGTGATTCAATTAGCATTACATCGTTAGGCTTTTATCGTCAACTAATATACAACTGGGGTCAGTATGATAAGGACTCTGTCTACTATACAATCCGATTGAATCCAAGAGCCTACGAATTAAAGGGGATTGAATTTTCGTGGTTTTCGACTTACGATAAATTTCTTAAAGCATTTCTTCAACTGCAGCTACCTATGACAAAAGAAGAAGTGCAGATTGCTAGGATTACGGAGTATTTCAAAAAATCGATAAGATCGTTAAACCTAATGAGTTTGCCGCAAGCATCATCGGGTGGCGCCTTTGGAAGGGACTGGTTGTCAAAGCAAAACGAAAAACTTAAGGTTAAACTTGGAGAGGAATGCCAGCAAAGGTCAATTGAACGGAAGTTTTCGGCTGGTCTCATAAAAAAAATAACTGGACTAGAAGGAAATGAGGCATTCTGGTTTAAAGAATACTGCGCTTTTACCAATGAATATCTTTTAAAATCGAGCGATTATGAAATTCGACTAAGGATAATTGATAAGTTTAAACTCTATAATCAGGACAAATCTTTAAAGTCGATTAAACCAGTGAGACTTTAATTTTGTGAAGCAAAATTATTTAGTCGAACTCCAGCCTACCAGCAGGCAGGGATTCTTCGCTTTGCCGCGGGATCTTTAGTGTAATATTGGCTTTGCCGAACTTATAAACTTGGTTCCCCGCAACTTTGCTGTATTTAATAATTTATTTAAGGCTATACCTCGAAAGCGAAGTAATTTTTTGCATGTATCTTTTCACTAATGATCGTCATTTTAAATACTTATTATACTTTTGCCGTAATTGAATGATACCACTATGTTGAAAGAGAAAAATAATCAACAACCAGATATAGAAGATGTTGTAAAAGCATCTGAGAATGTTAAGAGATATGCAAATCGAACACCCATTCATCAATCAAGAAGTGTAAATGCAATTCTTAATTCAAACATTTTCTTGAAGTGTGAAAATTTTCAAAAGGTTGGCGCATTTAAGTTTCGTGGGGCTTCGAATGCCGTTTTTAGCATGACCGACGAGGAGGCTAAGTTTGGGGTTACTACCCATAGTTCAGGAAATCATGCAGCAGCATTGGCTTTGGCGGCATCTATGAGAGGAATTCCCTCATACATTGTAATGCCCGATAATGCACCAGTAATCAAGAAAAAAGCGGTGGAGGGGTATGGCGCAAAAATTACTTTTTGTACACCGACCCAAAAGGATAGAGAAGAAACTCAGGCTAAAGTTCAAAAAGAGACTGGGGCTGCTTTCATTCACCCCTACAATAACTTTAGGGTTATCTGTGGTCAAGGTACTGCAGCACTTGAACTTCTTGAGGATATTCCTGATTTAGATATCGTAATAGCTCCTGTTGGAGGTGGTGGATTGCTGAGTGGTACTCTGACCTATGTGAAGGGTTTTAATCCTTCGATTAAAGTTTATGGCGCAGAACCAGTTAATGCAGACGATGCCTTTCGTTCATTGCGTGATCAAACTATTTACCCATCAATTAACCCTCAAACGATAGCCGATGGACTGCTAACTTCACTTTGTGACCTAACCTATGAGATTATATCTTCGAAATGCGATGGAATTCTTACAGTTACTGAAAAAGGGATAGTGGATGCCATGAGGTTAATTTGGGAGAGAATGAAAATTATTATTGAACCCTCGTCAGCAGTTCCAATTGCAGCAATTATGGAGCATCCTCAATACTTTAAGGGGAAACGGGTTGGTATTATTATATCGGGTGGAAATGTTGATTTAGAGAGTTTGCCGTTTGGAAAATAGGTGTAAGTTGAAACCTATTTTTTTAGCATGAATGAAGCTATAACCGGGTAATGATCGGAGTAATCAACTCTGGGGCTAGAGAAGTTAATGGCTTTAATATTCTTGTCGTGGAGGATATAGTCGATTCGATAAGGGAAAAAACGAACATAGGTATTTGCTAATCCTTTTCCAGCCTCTTTAAAGGTGTCGTTTAAATCGCGGGTTAATTCGTGGTAGGAGTATGAGAAAGGGGAGTCGTTAAAATCGCCACAGAGTATAACTTTGTATTTGCATGTCTTTATACTTGCTGTTATCGTATTTACTTGATGAGCCCGCTTTTTTAATGCATCTCGGAATTTGAAAGAAATGTCTTTCAGTTCAGCAACTGTATTGCTCTCCTCCTGATGATCCTGCTTTATTAAAAAGTTGAGATTTCTCTCTTTTAGCTTAAGCGATTGCAAGTGACAATTGTAAACCCTTATGGTATCATCATCTATCTTAATATCGCTATAA
>JAYTVX010000126.1:0-2150 GCA_043743775.1 Bacteroidales bacterium
CCAAAAGGGCCACCCTTTCCCATCGTTACTCCTTCAATTGCAAGGTGAATTGCTTGCTCCATAAAGGTTTCATCCTTTTCCATAAGAAAATATTTTGACTAAATATAGTGAAAACGCATGATTGAAAAAAGTTGTCCGAACTGATTAAAAACCCTCAACGGCTTAACCTGCTGAGGGTGCGAGACATAAATTAGCACTTATTTTTAGCTAAGCTCCTTTAAAGTCATCGCCTGTTGGACGTTGAAAAACTTTAAGTTCAAACTCAGGCATAACTGATAGTATATGCTCAAAAATTTCTGATTGTACCTCTTCATAGTTTGCCATTGCTTTCTCTTTTGTAAAGCAATATATCTCTAATGGCATTCCATTCTCAGAAGGTTGACGATGACGTACTACAATCGTTGCATTCTGATTGATATTCGGGTTATTTCTAAGGAATTGTTCAATGTACTTTCTGAAAATACCAAAATTTGTGAGTCTTTGTTCTATGGCAGTAATCTGATTATCTGGTTTATTTTCGCTGCTGTTTTTCTCAATGTTCTTGGTTTTAGAATCAATATACTCAGTAAGAAATTTGATTTTTCTGAATTTTTCAAGTTGTTGTTGGGTGCTGAATTTTATACTTTTCATATCAATAAGAAGTGATCTCTTGATCAAACGACCATCCGAATCAATCATACCTTGCCAGTTCTGAAAACTCTCGGAAATAAGAGCGTAAGTTGGAATGGTGTTGATAGTTCTGTCGTAATTCTGAACTTTAACTGTATATAATGATATCTCGGTAACCGTTCCATCGATTTTCCGGCTTGGCATCTCAATCCAATCACCAGGTTTAACAATGTTATTGGCTGATAGTTGGATGGATGCAACTAATCCCATTAATGTATCCTTGAAAACAAACATTAGAATAGCGGCCGATGCACCCAAGCCTACTAAGAGGCTTGCTGGATTTTTATTGATCAGGATAGCGATGATAACTATTCCTCCTAGAAAGTAGATTATTATTTTGACTACCTGCAGGTAACCTTTTATAGGCCTGCTTTTTGCCGATGGGAGGGTTTGATAAATATCATGAGCTGCGTTGAGGAATGCGTTCACAACCAAAAGTGAAACAAACACCAGGTAAATCTTTGTGAGATCGTAGAAAAAAATGGTGAGTTTCGGCGAATAATCGTAAAGGGCTATATTAATGGTTGAGTAAACAACAATTGCTGGTGCAAAGTGAGCTAGTTTATGAAAGAATTTTCTTTCTAAAAGGATGTCATCCCATTCTGTTTCAGTCTTTTTAGCAACTCTTGCTACGAAAACTAGAATGATTTTTCGGGTAATGTAATCAGCGATTAAAGCTAATAGGGCAATTGATGCAAGCGATATTCCAACCTTAAACAATTGAGCGAATGTTTCATTCACGCCATTATTTAATAACCATGCTTCTAAATTCTCGAGCATTTGGTATTTTTGTACGATCTGCTCTTCTATTCCTTGAACTTGTGCAAACATATTTTATTTGTTTAGTGGCGCAAAAATAAAAAAAAATCAAATTTAAAACAGCAATAGGTTTTGTTATTTATAGTTTTAAATAAAATAATATGTTCAAAACAAAGATATATTATTGCAATACATTCAACCAATTAAGGAATGAAGTATCTAATCGATAAATTAACTTCAATTGCATATGAAAAGATTATTTCTCTTAGTCCTAGTGTCAACCTATTCAACATTAGGATTCAGTCAGTTTGAGTTTAACGAATGGTTTTTACCAAAAGCGTTACGAATCGATTATTTTTTAACGGGTGATTCCGAAAAACAAAGTATTTACCTCGATGGACTGGGTGAAGAGCCATTTTGGAGCGGATCTTCCAATACCTTGATCGATCCTTTTAATTATGGTAGTTACAAAGTTGAGGTGAATGATAAGGAAACAGGTAAGTTGATTTACACAAGAGGTTTTTGCACCTTATTCCAGGAGTGGCAAACTACTGATGAGGCCAAGATTACTCCAAAAGCATTTGAGCAAGTAGCACGAATCCCTTTTCCTAAAAAGGTAGTAAACGTTGAGTTTAAAGGAAGACAAAGGGATGGTGTATTTGTTTCACTTTACAAATTTGAAATTGATCCTTCCAGTATTTTTATAAGCCGTGAATCTGTGA